>NZ_WKFA01000031.1:0-60731 GCF_021605325.1 Pseudomonas sp. PA-7-1E | reverse complement strand
TCACCGCCACACCGCTGGCGATGCTGTCGGCGGCGCATTTGAAGGCCATGGTCTGCGCGCCGATCTGCACCGTACCGCTGGACGGAATGTAGGCGCCGCCGAGGATTTTCAGCAGGGTCGACTTGCCTGCGCCGTTCTCGCCCATCAGCGCGTGCACCGAATGCGGCCGCGCTTCAAAGCTGATCTGCGCCAGGGCTTTCACACCGGGAAACTCCTTGCCGATGCCATTGAAACGCAGGGCTGCACCGCTCATTTCCACAGGCCGATCTTGGTCAGTTCTTCCTGGAAATTGGCGCGGGTGATCAAGGTCACTTCGTCCATGGCGGTGTATTTGGCCGGTTCCTTGCCGGTGGTGACCCACTCGTACATCGCCAGCGCGGTGTTATAGCCCTCGATATGCGGGCTGGGCAGCATGGAGCCGAAGAAACCGCTGTCGGCTTTCTTCAATTCGCCAATGGCGTCGGTGCCATTGATGCCGATGCCGATGACGTTGGCGGCCTTGAAGCCGGCACTTTCGGTGGCGCGCACGCCGCCGAGCACGGTGTTGTCGTTCATGCCACCGATGATCAGGTTCTTCGCTCCGCTCGGCAGCTTGACCAAGGCCGAGTTGGTGGCGTCCATGCTGCCAGGTACGTCGAGGGTTTTCAGCGCAGCGGTGAGGATGTGGTCCTTGGGAATACCGGCCTCCTCGAGGGATTTGATCGAGCCGTCTGTACGCTTCTTACCGGTGTCGAGTTCGTTGAAGGTATTGATCACCGCATAGGTGTCCTTCCAGTCCCAACCGCGTTTTTTCGCTTCGGCGGCCATGGCGGCGCCCTGCTTCTGGCCCACTTCAAACGCGGCCATTCCCAGGTATGGCACGTCTTCCATGAAGTTGCCCTTGGCATCGACAAAGCGGTCATCCACGGCCATCACTTTCAAACCGTTGACCTTGGCCTTGGCAACGATGGCCGGGCCCAGGGACACGTCCGGCGGGCAGATCACAAAACCCTTGGCGCCATTCGCGGCCAGGCTGTCGATGGCCGACAAGGTCTTTTCGCCATCGGGCACGGCGATCTTGATCACAGTAAAACCATGCTCTTTGCCGGCTTTTTCCGCGAATGCCCACTCCGTTTGAAACCAGGGTTCCTCGGCCTGCTTGACCAGGAAACCGATCTTCACTTCTTCAGCCGATACCCAGCCGCAGAACGCCATTGCCAGTGCCACGGCACCGAGTGTTTGCTTGAACATGGACCACCTCCTTCTTGTTATTGGAAAACGCTTTAGTCGTGGTACATCACAGACCGCCCGCCATCGATCATCAGGCAAGTGGCGTTGATAAAGGGCGCCTCGTCGGTCGCCAGGAACAGTGCTGTCATGGCCACTTCGATGGGCTGGCCAATGCGTTTGGGCGGGTGCAGGTCGAACGCACGCTGGCGTTCGGCGTGAGGGTCAGGGAAACCGTTCCAGTAATCGACGTTGAGCTGGGTTTCGATATAGCCGGGGGCGATGGCATTCACGCGGATGCCCTTGGGCGCGTACTCGATGCCCAGGGCCCGGGTAAGGCCGAGCAGGCCGTGCTTGGCCACAGGGTAAGGAAAGCAACCGGGAATGATGTGGCTGGAATGGGTGGACGCGATATTGATGATGCTGCCGATGCCCTGCTCGATCATGTGCGGCAACACCGAGCGGCAGCCGTACCAGGCACCGTCGAGGTCGATGGCGAAACAGCGGCGCCAGTCCTCTTCGCTCATCTCCAGCGGGTCACGGAACACGTTGACCCCGGCACAGTTGACCAGCACATCCACGCGGCCAAAGCGCTCGATGGCCAGGTTGACCAGTGCCTGCCATTGATCCTTGGAAGTAATATCAACCGGTTGGGCGTAAACCTGCGCACCGTGTTCGCGCCAATGAGCGGCGATTTTCTCGACTTTGTCGCCCTGGATATCCGCAATGATCAACCGCGCCTGCTGGGCCTGGAAACAGGTAACGATGGCTTCGCCAATGCCTTGGGCGGCGCCGGTGACGATCACCACCTTGTTCTTCAGCCGCTCGCCATAAGTCGGCTCGGGCACGGCGGGTAGGGACAACGGTTGCGCCTGCATCGCTTCACCTTTTTATTTTTTGTAGTGAGTGCTGATGCTGGCGACTATAAACCCATCGCCTGAAATATCTCAATATATAAATTAAGATCCCATATATTGAGAAAAATAAAAAAATGTTCGAGCGGGTTAGCTGTGGCGAGGGAGCTTGCTCCCGCTGTCTGCGCAGCAGACTCCCGCTTTTGGGGGGCGCTTCGCACCCCAGCGCAAGCAAGCTTGCTCGCCACAGGAAAGCTCACATTCTGGTTTTAGTGTTTACATAAACGAGGCTTCAGCCTTGGGCAAAGTCGCGCAGGGCATCGCCTTCCATGCGATAACGCACCCATTCTTCCTGAGGCTGGGCGCCTATGGATTTGTAGAAGGCAATCGCTGGCTCGTTCCAGTCCAGCACGCTCCATTCAAAGCGCCCGCAACCGTTGTCACAGGCGATCTTGGCCAAGTGGCGCAGCAACTTCTTGCCGGCCCCGCCGCCGCGTTGTTCCGGGTTGATGTACAGATCTTCCAGGTACAGGCAGTTACTGCCCAGCCACGTCGAGTAACTGAAAAAGAACACCGCAAAGCCAATCGGCAAGCCGTCGCGCAAGCAGATAAGGCCATGGGCCGTGGCGCCTTCGCTGAACAGGCTGCGTTCGATATCCACCACGCTGGCGATCACTTCATGCCGGGCTTTCTCGTACTCGGCAAGTTCAGTGATAAAGGTCAGGATCTGCGCAGCATCGCTGGGCACGGCGGGGCGAATCTCGATGGTCATGGGCGAGCCTTGGGCAAATTCAAAGGCCACATACTAAGACGGTTTGATGGCCGTTTGCAGTGCAATTGATGCCAATCAGCACGTTTCACTCCGGCGCGGGGTGAAGCAAGCATCAGCAACAACAGAACAAAGCCTGGGGACGCCCATGGTAAACAATGGGCATAAATCCAACGATCAGAGACCTGCTCATGCACGCCACGCCACCAGTGGGCACGAAGACATTCGCGCTGTTCTGCCTCGCCAGTTTCCTGCTGTCACTGTCTTACGGCTCGACCTTTTTGTTGTCACTGCTGATCCATGCCCGTGGCGGTAATGAACACGACGCGGGCAGTGTCATTGCCACGGCAATGCTCAGCACCTTCGTAGCGGTGGTGCTTTCCGGGCATCTGGCCGATGCGATGGGCGCGGCGCGAGCGATTGCGAGCACCGGCCTATTGTTAGTGGTGGCCTGCCTGGGGTTTGCCCTGACGCCAGGGTTTGGCCAGGGCTTGATGCTGTTTGGATTGTCCCTTGGCTTGGGCTGGGGCGTGTTCTATACCTTGGGTCCGATCATCGTGACGCTGCTGGTGGAACCCCGCCAGCGGGCCAAATATTTCGCCTTGCTCTCGGGCAGTATGTTGAGCGGCATAGGTTCCGGCCCTTTGCTGGGACGCGCCGCCACTGCGCTGGACCTGCCCCTGACAACGGCGTTTTATATTGCCGGGCTCGCCAGCCTCGCCGGGGTGGTGATGTTCTGGCGCATGGGCTCTCGGTTGCGACAGCACGCGAATGTACCGACATCCAGGATTTCCTGGGCTGCAAGCCGCCGCGTACTGTCTTCCAAGGCGGCGTTCGCCATCCTGATGGTTGGCCTGGGTGGCTGCGTATTCGGGGGGCTATCTTCGTTCCAGACCAGCTATGCCGTTGCCCATAAGCTGGACTATTCGCTGTTCTTCGCGGGTTTCCTGACAGCGGCAATTATCAGTCGCCTGCTGATCGCCGGTTTCGTGGTCAAGCGCGATGCGTACCAGGCTGCCTGCGTATTATCCGGGGTGATGCTCGGCGCGATCACGCTGTTCGCGTTTGGTGTCAGCGGCAACCTCAGTTATGTGCTCGCCGCCGCCACGCTAGGGATCGGGTATGGCCTGACGTATTCGGTGATTAACGGCCTGGTGGCCAACGAAGCGCCCAGCGGCACCACTTCCCAGGCGTTATTGCTGTTCAGCCTGGCGTACTTTATCGGCGTCTTCGGGTTTCCCTGGTTCGCAGGCAAGATCATCGTCGACTTCGGCCTTGCGACAATGATGCTGAGCGTACTGGTGATCGCCGCACTCAACTGGACGATCACAGTGGCGCGCTTGGTAGCGCGCCGACTATCGGCACATAAAGTGATACATGTGAGCTGATACCGTTCGTCGCCATCCCGGCACGATCGGCAAACGCGGGCAGACCAATACAGGGTAAGGACATTAATCATATGGAGACACCCTGATGAAAAATTCCAAATTTGCTGCCCTCGCCCTCACCGGCCTGTTGTCTGCCGCGTCCTTGAGCGCCTTTGCGGCTAGCTCGACCACTGGCCCCACCGATCCAACGCCGGACGCCACTACCGAGTCGCAAAAATCCATGGGCACCGGCCTGGATACCAACGGTGGCGCGATCATCGACAACAGCGCCGACCCACGCACCAAAGGCAACGACACCCAGCGCCAGGCACCGCCTGCCGTAGGCAACGGCAAGATGGGCCCTGGCACGAGCAACAATGAGCCGAAGATCAACAAGGGCGACGACTCGAACATCCCCGGCGCGCAGAAACAACCAGCGCCTTGATGCACCCTTGGTACGACCAACACCCGACCATTTCCCAGTGAAGAGGTACGCATGAACGTCGATAGAAACCTTGAAAAAGAAGTCCTCACCCGCCTGCTGCACGCCCATCCGCAAGGCTTGGGCAAGGAGGTGCTGGACAATTACCGCGGTGAAAAAGAGGTCGCCAGTGTCTTGGCGTTCCTGCAGGACCGCGGGCTGATCAAGGATGGGCATGTGACCACCGACGACGCCGGCGAATACGCGTTGAACCTGCCGATCAAGCTCACCGCTTCTGGTGTGGATGAGGCGCGCAAGCTCGACGCTCAAAGTACTCAGTAATCCATTTCTGGCCTGGCCCCGCGACTGGGGCCAGAGGGAGTTTTAGCGATGCCTCGTGGAAGCAAAGCCAAATACACCGACGAACAGAAACGCAAGGCCGCTCATATCGAAGACAGTTATGAGCATAAGGGGTTGCCCAAGGACGAAGCCGAAGCCCGCGCCTGGGCGACCGTCAACAAACAGTCCGGCGGTGGTGAAAAAGCCGGCGGATCAGGCAGGCGCAAAGCACCGGCCAAGAAAACCCAGGACCGGCAGGAATCGGCCAAGCGTGCCGCTGCCAGCCGTGAAGGCCACCCGCGCAGCAGTGGGGCTTCGCTGGGTACGCAGACTAAGGAAAGTTTGATGAAAGAGGCGAGGGCCAAGGATATTCCTGGGCGCTCAACCATGCGCAAAGATGAGTTGGTTCAAGCGCTGAAAAAAGCAGGTTAAACGCAGAACCCGTTGTGGGAGCGGGCTTGCTCGCGAATGAGGTGTGTCAGTCAGCACATGCTTTAACTGATACACCTCCTTCGCGAGCAAGCCCGCTCCCCTAGGGTTGTGCGTATTTATTCAGCCAGCAATGCGTCGACTTCGGTGACGCCAGGTGAAGTGGCCGGCCCCCAACGCGTCACCGCCAACGCCGCCGCTGCGTTCGCTCGACGCGCCGCCTCAACGGGTTTCAAGCCCTGCGCCAACCCGGCGATAAATACCCCTGCATGCGCATCCCCCGCACCATTGCTGTCTACCGCCTGCACCTTGAAGCCAGGTACATGCTCAGTCTCTACCCCGCGCCCTACCCAGCAACCATTTGGTCCATCACGCACAACCAGCAGTGCCTGCAAGTGCTGATTCAGCATGGGCAGCGCCTGACTCATATCCGCCGCCCCGGTAAACGCGAGGGCTTCAGGGCCATTGCTGGTCCAGATGTCGATACGCGGCAACAAGGCACGCATCAACGCCGAGTCCGGCGCCTTGACCAGCGGGCCCGGGTCGAATACCACCACGATCTCTCGCGGAAGCGCCAGCAGCCAGTCAAGCAACGGCTGCGCCTTACCTTCAAGCAGCAAGCTGTAGCCACTGACGTACACATAATCATCGATACGCGGGACGATCTGAGCCAAGTCGTCGGCACTCAGCTCCCCCTCGGCGCCGAGATGGGAGATGAAGGTGCGTTCGGTGCTCGCTTCAGTCAGCGACACGCACAACCCGGTATCTTTGCCAGCGCTGGCCGCCAAGGCCATTTCAACACCTTCGGCCTGCATCGCGGCACGCGCCAGCTCGCCAAAGCGCCCATCGCCATGGCGGCCCAGATAAACCACCGGCAACCCATTGCGCCGTGCCGCAGCCATTACGTTGAAACCGCCACCGACTTGGAAACTGGCGGAGTTGGCCAGCACGTCACCGCCGCTTGCCGGCAGGGTGTCGAGGCCCATGACCAGGTCGACAATGACCTGGCCGGTGTGCAGCAATCTAGACATTGGCGCTCTCTGCTAAACCCGGACGACGGTCAGACGCTCCGCCCAAGACTGCATATATTCCGCCAGCCACCACGAAGGTCACGATCCAGCCGAGCCCGTTGTGGCCCAGCCAGGAGTCGGACAGCGGCCCGGCAAACCAGATGTTTTCGGCGGTGGTGCCGATGGTGGTGAAGCTGAACCCCAGCACAAT
This sequence comes from Pseudomonas sp. PA-7-1E, assembly GCF_021605325.1. Lineage (NCBI taxonomy): Bacteria > Pseudomonadati > Pseudomonadota > Gammaproteobacteria > Pseudomonadales > Pseudomonadaceae > Pseudomonas > Pseudomonas sp. PA-7-1E. Next base: position 54,125 of record NZ_WKFA01000031.1, on the reverse strand, counting down.
GGCCACGGCCCAGGCGCCAAATGCACGCCACTCCACGCCACCGCGATACCAGTAGGCACTGCTGGCGCTGACGTCCAGCAGGTCGGTGGGGCTGTAGTAATGACGGTGAATCAGGTCGACCACGAAAATCCCAACCCACGCCGTGATCGGCACCGCCAGCAGCGAAATGAAGGTAATGAACGGGCCATAGAAGCTATCGGCGATCAGCATGAAATAGATGGAGCCGGCAAAAATCGCCACGATATCAACGATCACTGCATGCACGCGCTTGACCTTCAAGCCCAGGGTCAGGGTAGTGAGGCCGGCCGAGTACACCGACAGGTTGTTCGACAGCAACAGGCCGCCGAACGCGGTGATCAGGTACGGCACGGCCATCCAGGTCGGCAGCATGTCGCGGATCGCGATGATGGGGTCGGTGGCCGATGCCAGGTCATTGTTACCCACCGACAACAGGCCACCCAGGGTGATCAGTAGCACCAGCGGGATACCTGCACCAAACGCGGCGGAGGCCACCAGGCGCACGGCCTTGACGCTGCGGTGCTGGTAACGCGACATGTCTGCACCGGCGTTGGCCCAGCCGATACCGGTACCCGCAGCCATGGTGCCTACGCCAATGATCATCGCGCTCAACGGCGCCGGGGTGGCGTTGAACACCGCGCTCCAGTCGATGGTGGCACACAGAAAGCCGCCCACCAGAATGTTCAGGCCGCCGAATACGTAGGTGGCCCACTTCTGGATCACCAGCAACGTGGCGTGGCCCAGGCCCGATACGGCCAGGGTCAACAGCACGAAGATGGCAATGAAGATCAGGGTGAGCACCGGCGCGCTCTTGGCCTCCACTGCCGAGCCGAACAGGATGGAGCTCAACGACAACAATACGAAGGCTGCGGTGGTGGTGTTGACGGTTTCCCAACCCAGGCGGGACATCAGCGACACCAATGTCGGGCCGATATTGCCGCGCACACCGAAAATGGCGCGGGACAAGGTCAAGCTGGGCGCACGACCACGGCGACCGGCGATGGAGATGATGCCCACTACGGCAAAGGAGCCCGCGGCGCCAAGAATCGCGACGATGATCGCCTGCCAGATGGCCAGGCCACGAAACGCCACCAGCGTTGCACCAAGGGGCAAACCGAGGATGCTGATATTGGCCGCGAACCACACCCAGAACAGTTGCAGCGGATGACCGTTGCACTCGCCTTCCGGGACCGGCTCAATGCCGCGTGTTTCCAGTTGCCCGGCGGTTTGGCCGGAAGAGGGGCTGCTCATTAAGGGGGGCTCCTGATGCCTGTATTGTTGTTGTGGTTGTGGCAGCGAGTCGAATCTTTATCCAGTCTTCCTGACCCAACGCTTTTGAATGTGGGAGCTGGCTTGCCAGTTCCCACATTTGGTTCCGTGTTTATCGCAAGGCCAATAACCCTTGGGCCAGCGGCTGCAAGTCCAGGCCATTGACCCGCTTGACCTGTTCAACCAACGCCTCAGGCCAGCACTGCATACCCAGGCACGCCCCCAGCATGGCGCCGAGGATCGCGGCAATGGTGTCGGTGTCGCCGCCCAGGCTGGCCGCCAGGCACAGGGCTTCGAAGGCGTTCATATCACCCGACGCCACTTGCTGGGCCAAGGCAAACGAGACCACCACCGATTCCTGAGAAGCCACCGAAGTACCAATCAACTCGTAAAGCAGGTCGGCAAACAACGCTTTGTCGCCGCTGCCGACGCTCAGGGTGCGAGCCCAACTGATGCGGGTAGAAATGCGTCCGCCCGCGATCCAGTGACCATGGCTTTCGGCCTGTCGGGCAATCTGGGTCCCGATATTCAGGGCTTCCCCCAGGTCCACGCCATTGATGCCAGCCGAGACCACCGCCGCCACGGCCGCAGCGCTGGAAATACCCAGGTTGGTGTTATGGGTGACCTGGCATGCCTGGATCACCGCCTGGATAAACCGCGCCGGGTCGCTGACATCGACGGCGATGCCCACCGGGGTGATGCGCATGGCCGCACCATTGGTGGTGCCGTAGCGCCCGGATTCCTCCGGAGTATGACCGGCGAGGATCATGTCGATTGCGCGTTTGGTGGACGGCCCGAGCAAGTCCTGGGAACCCTTGGCGCGCATCCCCGCTTCCCAGTCGATCAGGCGCTGGGCAAGCACGGTGGGCTCGATCTTGCCCTGGCCTTGCACCAGTAACTCGGCAACCAGGATGGCTTGTTCGGTGTCATCGGTGATGGAACCGGCAGGCATGTTGGGCGCAATGGGCTGGTCCGCGTCGGCATCTTCCAAGGCGGTGATAGCACCGAAGCGCTTTTGTACCTGCTCGCGGCTCAAGGATTGGGTGGGCATGCCCAAGGCATCGCCCAGGGCCAGGCCATAAAAGGCGCCAAGTGCGCGATTTTCTCGGCTCATTTCGACGCTCCAAACTGCAGATGCAGGCGAAAGTGCAACGGGTCAAGCAGGCTTTCGACATGCTCCATGAAACGCTCGCGACGATCATAGGTGGTGCGCGACGCCTTGAGAAATACCGTACCGCTGGGGCGCCCGAGTAATTCGGCGTCTTCATCGCTCAGGGGTTCAGCACCGATCCACTGGTCACCGTCGGCCCCGACGTAGCCGTAGGCGGCCAGAGTGATGGTCAGGGAATTATCGATCAGCCCAATGTGGGGCAGGTTTTCCAGATCGCCAACGGCCGGCATCAACGAGCGTTCCAGCGACACCGCTGTACCGTCAGCCGTGCGCCGGAGGCGGTCAAGGGTAATGAACTGGTCGGTGCCGAAACGGCTGAACAGATCCGGGCGCGTCACGGCTTCGAAACGCAGGACGTCGGTGCTTACTTGGGCGCCCGTATCGGCCAGGGCCTGGGCCCAACCGCTGCGTTGGTCCAACACCATGCCGTCAAAGGTGACAATCGAACCGACGCCGCTCTGGGTGGCGATGTAGTTGCGACGCTTGAGCTCGGCCAGCGCCTCGCGCAGCGTGCCGCGGCTGACCGCAAACTCCTCGGCCAGTTGGTGCTCGCCCGGCAACAGAAAGCCGTCGGCCATGACTCCACCTTCGATACGGCGGATGAGCTCATCGACGACGCGTTTTTTCTTATCAAATCGAACATGTCTAATCATGTACAAATTGATAACCGAAAGCGCGCGTTTACCGCAAGAGGATTATTTCAGGCTGAAGACAAAAACCGCCTCAGGGCTCCAGGCCGATGGGGAAAAACTCCCCGCTGCTCCAGACGCCAAGCCAGTTCTGACCGTTGATCGGACGGCTCACCGCCAGCTCCACCAACTGGTAAAAAACGTTTCTATGCACTAGGGCTTCGAGGTTGGTGCGAACGCGCACATAGGGGGCGGGTTCCTGGGTGATAGGGTCGGTCACCACTCGCAGCGGGTGCTCGAGACCTGCCTCGACCTGTTCGTCGACGTTGGTGGTAAAGCGTAATACCTGGCTTTCGCCCTGCCCTTGCACTTCCAGTGTCACTGCAACAAAGGGTGCGTCATCGACACGGATGCCGACCTTCTCCACGGGCGTCACCAGGAAATAATCATCGCCGTCGCGGCGGATGATGTTGGAGAACAACTTGACCATCGGCTTTCGCCCGATAGGTGTGCCCTGGTAGAACCAGGTGCCATCGCGGGCGATGCGCATGTCGATGTTGCCGCAGAAATCCGGGTTCCACAAATGCACCGGTGCCGGCCCCTTGCCCTTGGGCAGTTGGGCCAATAGATCATTGGCCTTGGCGGAATCGGTCATGGCGGGCTCCTCTGTCTTACTGATCACTCATACCCAGCAAACCGCGGGCATATTGCGCCAGGGGGCGAGCGATCAAATCTTGTGGCGATGTGTCGTGGAACGTCAGTAAACCGCCACGACTGCGAATACGTGCAGTATCAATCAAATACTGGGTGCTGGTCTCGATCAACATGACTTGGATCACCCCGCTGTCCAGGCCAAGGCGGTCCAGGGCTTGCTGGTCGGTCCACTCGTCGGCGTTGCCGATACGGTCATCGGCTGCCGCAAAACGGCAATACAGCAGGTAGTGAGCACCGACGGCACGGGCTTCGGCCATGGCCTGTTCAAGACCTTCGGGCTGGCGGGCGCGACGCACCATGGGGAAATATTCAACGAAGCCATTGAATGCTTCCTCGGCCACCACATTGGGCCGCGGGTAGGCGCTGCCCGGCGGCACGAAGGCGCCTTGGGCGATAAATACAAAGGAATCCGGCTGTATGCGCACCGAGGCGGTACGGCGCGTATCGCTGTGATCGAGCAGCCCGGCATCGCTCATCTGATAGCGGGTGCCTTCGGCCATATCACTGACGGTCATGCAACCGCCCAGGGCCAATGACGCCAGCAGCAAAACCAGACTACGCATTCTAATCCTCCAGAGGCCGGTGACAGGAAACCGGCGAATGGGGCGTGGGATGCAGAATCCGCGCCATTCAGCTGCGCTACAAATCAAATGTGTGAACCCGCAATATCTAGCTTAGCCACCAATGATCTTCATGATCGTGGCACCGCCGGAGAACGCCACTTCCTGCTTGTCAGCCAAGGCCTTCATCAACAAGCCCTGCAACGCCGGCAACGCCTGGTGACGCGGTTGATCGAGCAAGTCACCGACATAATGGCGATTGCTGGACGACAGGCACCCATGCAGCCAACCGGTGGAGGACAACCGCAACCGCGAACAGGTACGGCAGAACGGTACGCTCTCGTTGGCGATCACACCAAAGAAGCCTTTGCCCGGCACTTCGTAGCGTACCGCCGTCGCATCGACGGGTGCGTTGGCTTGCAGGTATTCATGTTGCTCGCCGATCAAGCTGAGCAGCTGTTGCAAGCTGACGAACTGTTGCAGGAACGCGTTGGAGTCTTTGGCCAGGTGCCCCATGCGCATCAGTTCGATAAAGCGCAGCTCGTAGCCACGCGCCAGGCAGTAATCGAGCAACGGCATCACCTGGTCCAGGTTCTGGCCGCGCAACGGCACCATGTTGACCTTGATCTTGATTCCGGCAGCACTGGCCTGGTCCATGCCATCGAGCACGGTGGCCAGGTCGCCGCCACGGGCGATGCTGCGGAAAGCGTCGGCATCCAGCGTGTCGAGGGAGACATTGATGCGCCGAATACCGGCTGCCACCAGCAACGGCAGTTTACGCGCCAGCAGTTGGCCGTTGGTGGTCAGGCTGATGTCGCTCAGGCCCATCTGCCCTACCGCCCCCATGAAGGCTTCCAACTTGGGGCTGACCAACGGCTCACCGCCGGTAATGCGCAAGCGCTCGATACCCGCCGCTTCGATCAGGTAAGCCACGCCTCGGGCCATGGCCTCGGCCGACAGTTCATCCTGGGCAGCCACCAGCCGCTTGCCGTCAGGCACGCAATAGGTACACGCATAATTGCAGGCTGAAGTCAGGCTGATCCGCAAATTGCGAAAACGCCTGCCTTGACGATCAACGATCATGGATCACTCCGGCAGAGGATAATTCGGGCGCGCTAAAAGCTGACTCATAACTCAGCTTTTAGCAAGGTCCTTGCCTGAGTATATTCCTGGCTTACTGCGCCTGGCAGTAAATCGTTGCGCCATCACTGTGGCGAATGACTTACGTGGCAGGGGTGTCGCCGCTCTTCTCGGCGCCCGGCAGTTCCGGGCTGTGCTTGCGCTTGTTGCCCATGCGCACGCCGATGTCCATCAGGAATTGGAAGAAACCTTCCTGGTCTTCCAGCACATTGCTCCAGAACGGCGAGTGGTACAGCGCCACAGCGCCATGCACCAAGGCCCAGGCGGCGCAGTAATGGAAATACGGTGGCACGTCTTCAAGCTTGCCTTCGCTGATACGGCCCTTGATCAGCAGGGTCAGGCGTTCGAAGTTCGAGGCGCGGATCTTGTGCAGCTCCTCGACCATCTCCGGCACCTGGTGACCTTTGACCACCTTCTCTTCCAGGCGGTCGAACAGGCGGTAGCGCTGTGGGTCACGCATGCGGAACTCGAAGTAAGCGCGGGACAGGGCTTCCTTGTCTTTGTCGACATCCGCCGAGTGCAGCAACTCGTTCAAATCACGCTCGTAGTCGAGCATCAGGCGCAGGTAGATTTCGGCCTTGGACTTGAAGTGTTTGTAGATCGTGCCTTTGCCGATACCCACGGCATCCGCAATCATCTCGACGGTGACGCTGTCTTCACCTTGTTCGAGGAACAGCTTGAGCGCGGTGTCGAGAATTTCCTGCTCACGGCGGCGAAATTCACGGACCTTACGGGGTTCTTTGTGCATGAGGAAGAGTCTGCAAAGGTCGGAAATAGGGAGGGTTGCGCAGGGCCATGGATACGTGGCGATACGATTTACCCGGTGCGAGGGATTATCCCGACTGAACGGTCGTTGGGCAATGTCTATGTGAACCCGTCAGGCACATAACTTTCAATGCACCAACGATTTCGCCGTTATCAGTCAGAAATAATACGCAACACCTGAACCTGCCCATCAGCGCAATGAGAACTCAAGCGAAGGCCGCGTATTCCAAATCTGTTTAAAAAACGATCAATCACGACTGGACTGAATGGGATAGTGGTCAATACTTCAACTGTCGGCGCGACATCTCCCCCAAGTGACGCGTCGACCTGGGTACCGACGGACTGCGTGCCCTTGTTTTACTCCTAATGGTCTTAGCCCGGATTCACCCCCCAGAACCCGGGTTTTTTTTGCCTGGGATTCGACCGCCCTAACCGGCCACGTGGGCCAGCGGGAACAGGCGCTTGAAGTTCTCGGTAGTCTGCTCGGCAAAGCGCTCGTACGACTCACCGCGCAGCATCGCCAGGTAATCAGCCACGTCACGTACATATTCGGGCAAGTTCGGTTTGCCGCGATGGGGGATGGGCGCCAGGTACGGAGAGTCGGTTTCCACCAGCAGGCGGTCGGCGGGCACCTGGCGGGCCACATCGCGCAGCGCGTCGGCATTGCGGAAAGTGACGATGCCCGACAGGGAAATATAGAACCCCAGGTCCAGGGCCGCCTTGGCCATATCCCAGTCTTCGGTAAAGCAGTGCAACACGCCAGCCTGCGACAACGCGGCTTCACGCAGCAAAGCCAGGGTATCGGCACGGGCGCCTCGGGTGTGCACGATCACCGGCTTGCCCGTCTGCTGGGCGGCTTGCAGGTGCAGGCGGAACGAGGCCTGCTGCAACTCGGCAGCTTCAGGCTCGTAGTGATAGTCCAGGCCGGTTTCGCCAATGGCCACCACTCGCGGATGGTTGAGTTCGCCCAGTAGCCAGTCCAGAGCCGGCGCTTCGCCTGGCTTGAGGTCAAGCGGGTGAATGCCCACCGAGCAATCGACGTCGGCGTAGCGATCAGCCAGGGCTTTGACGTCGGCGGCGTTGTCGGCGCTGACGCCAATGCACAGGAAGTGCCCTACCCCACGCTGGCGGGCAGCTTCAAGGGCGACGTCGAGGGAACCGCCGTGCTGGGCAAGGTCGAGGCGATCAAGGTGGCAATGGGAATCTACGAGCATAGGAATCTGAGCTTAAGTCACAAAAGAGGTAGGGCCAACGATACACCCGTCAGCCACGGAATTTAACGGCGCCCGAGCAGGCCGACCCACTGCACCAGCAACGCCTCGAGCAACAGCACGCGGTTGAGGTTGGCCTTGCCGAGGACTTTCTGGCGCTGGGCGAGGATCCAGTCCTGGATGTTCAGCACTTTGTCCTGGGCACTTTTTTGCGCCAGGTATTGCACGACCTTGCGCATATCCGCCAAGCCCAGGCCGTTCTCATCCTGGGTGAGCTGGTAGCGCAGGATCAGGCTGGACCAGTCGCAGAACCAGTCGAACAACAGCAACAGCGGAATATCCTTCCAGGCGCTTTCGGCCAGTTGCGTGGCGGACAATTCCTGCTTGAGCAGTTTCTTCACGCCATCCACGACCAGTGCACGCTGTTCGCGCACGCCCTGAGCCTGCAGCTTCACTGCCGCCAAAGGCGAGCCAGCCGCCAGGGTCAGCAACTCGCCTCGTTCTTCTGCGCTGCATTCCGGCAACGCCTGCGCCAGCCATTGCAGGCTCATGGCTTCGCTGGGCAACGGGCAAGCCTGCTGCACGCAACGGCTGCGAATGGTCGGCAACAAGCGGCTGGACTGGTGGCTCACCAGCAACAGCACGGTATCGCCGGACGGCTCTTCAAGGCTTTTGAGCAAGGCGTTGGCCGCGTTGATGTTCATCGCCTCAACCGGCTCAATCAGCACCACTTTGCGCCCGCCCATCTGCGCGGTCTGCACCACGAAGCTCACCAAGTCGCGCACTTGGTCGACCTTGATGGCCTTGTCCGCTTCCTCGGGCTCCAGCACATAGTTGTCCGGGTGACTGCCAGCCTTGAGCAACAGGCAGGACTTGCACTCGCCACATGCCTCCAGATTAACCGGGCGTTGGCACAACAGGCTGCCCATCAGGCGTTCGGCGAGGTGGCGTTTACCGATGCCCACCGGCCCATGCAGCAGATAGGCGTGGGCGTGCTGGGCGCGCCCTGCCAGTTGCTGCCAGAGGCCGTCCTGCCACGGGTAGGACTCAGCCACGGCTACGCTCCAACAGGGTGGGCAGCAGCGCGTCGATAGCCTGTTGCACCTGACTCAGCGGCTGGGCGGCGTCCAATAGGTAATAACGTGTGGGCTCAGCCTTGGCGCGCTGCAGGAAAGCGCTGCGCACTGCATCAAAGAAGGCCTGGCCTTCCAACTCGAAGCGATCCAGACGACCTCGCGCACTGGCGCGGGCCATGCCCACTTCCACCGGCAGGTCGAACAACAGGGTCAGGTCGGGGCGCAGATCGCCTTGCACGAAGGTTTCCAGGGTGGTGATGCGCTCCATGGACAACCCCCGGCCCCCACCCTGGTAGGCGTAGGTGGAATCGGTAAACCGGTCGCAGATCACCACGGCACCCCGCGCCAGGGCCGGGCGAATCACTTCGGCCAGGTGCTGGGCACGGGCGGCAAACACCAGGAGCAACTCGGTGTCCGGATTCATCGGCTCGTCACCCGGGGTCAGCAGGACGTCGCGAATGCGCTCGGCCAACGGCGTACCACCCGGCTCACGGGTCAGCACCACCTCGATGCCCTGCGCACGCAGGCGCTCGGCCAGGTAGTCACGGTTAGTGCTTTTGCCGGCGCCTTCCGGGCCTTCCAGGGTAATAAACAAGCCAGTCACAGGCAGTCCTTAGTCAGAGTCATTGCGGGCTTTGCGGCGCGGTAGTGTCCGGCGCGGGCTCGATCGGAGCGTCGGGGGTAGGCGCATCGCTGGAAGGTGCCGAATCTTCAGGCGGTTTCACCACCGGTGCCGGGCTGGAACGGTAATCGGCACGGCGCTTGAGTTGGAACTCACGCACGGCGGCATTATGCGCATCCAGGTTATCCGAGAATATATGGCTACCATCGCCACGGGCGACGAAATACAGGCTGCTGCCCGGTACCGGGTTCAGTGCTGCATGGATCGCCTCGCGACCGACCATCGCGATGGGCGTGGGCGGCAGGCCAGCAACCATGTAGGTGTTGTAGGGGTTGGCTTCCTTGAGGTGGGCGCGGGTCAATTTACCGTTGTAGCGCTCACCCAGGCCGTAGATCACGGTGGGGTCGGTCTGCAGCAGCATGCCGATCTTCAGGCGACGCACAAACACACCGGCAATCTGCCCGCGCTCCTGAGGCACACCGGTCTCCTTTTCTACCAGCGACGCCATTATCAGTGCTTGGTAAGGGTCGGTGTAGGGCGCGTCGGCGGCACGCTTGCTCCACTCCTGGGCGAGTACATCGTCCAGGCGGTTGTAGGCTTTTTTCAGGAACTCGACATCCGTCATGCCGCGGACAAAACGGTAGGTGTCGGGGAAGAATCGCCCTTCAGGAAACACACCTGGGTGGCCGAGCTTATCCATCACTTCGCTGTCAGTCAGGCCCGCGAGGGTCTGCACGATCTTTTCATGCTTGGCCAGGGCGGTGCGCACCTGACGGAAATTCCAGCCCTCCACCAAGGTCAGGCTGTACTGCACCACTTCGCCGCGCTGCCACAGGCCGATCAAACCCTCGGCGGTAAGGCCCGGGCTCATGCGGTACTCGCCGCTGTGCAGTGGCTGGCCTTCGAGGTTGAAGCGCCAGTACAGGCGCAACCAGAATGCATCGTCGAGCACGCCGTCGGCTTCCAGACGATTGAAGGTGCCCGTCGGCGTAGCGCCAGCGGGTACGTCGAGCAACTGCTCCTGAGGCAGCTTCAGGGGCTGCTTGAGGGCAGAGTCGAGTTTCCAGGCAGAAAAGCCCACGAGCAAAGCCGCCGAGATCAGGCTGATCTGCAGCAGTAACACCAGTTTTCGTATCAACTCAAATATCCAATAGCGCGCGAACAATGCCCTGCAGTTTACGGGTGAGCGGCCCAACCGGCCAGCTCATCGCAGCGCAGCCTCGCACCGGCCAAATGCCATAAACGCTGTTGCAGACGAAGACTTCATCGGCCTGTTGCAACTGCTCCACACTGATGTCGGCCACGGCCACCGGGACGCCCAGCGCTTGTGCCTGGGCCAGCACTTCGGCGCGCATTACGCCCGCAACGCCACAACGGCTCAGATCAGCGGTTAGTAACAAGCCGTTGCTCACCAGGAAAAGATTGCTGAATATGCCTTCGATCACCCGGCCAGACATATCCAGCATCAGGCCTTCGGCATGTTCGGTATCTTGCCATTCGGCACGCGCGATCACCTGCTCCAGGCGATTGAGGTGCTTGATACCGGCCAGCAACGGCTGCTGCGCCAAGCGCGTGGCACACGCGAACAGGCGCACGCCTTCGACTTCATGGGTGGGCGGGTAAACAGCGGGCGCGCTGCCCTGCAAGATGCGGCGCACCGGGGCGCCAGGGTTGATCCCGTAACCGCGCAAGCTGTCGCCACGGGTGAGGATCAATTTGAGAATACCGTCGCCAAGGGCGGCGGCGAAGCTCAGCACTTCGTGGCGAATCAACCCGTGATCCACCACCAATGCCAAACGCCTGCAACCCTCTTCCAGGCGTTGCAGGTGACGGTCGAGCAGCAACGGCTGCCCGGCCTTGACGGCGATGGTCTCGAACACCCCATCGCCATAGGCCAGGCCGCGATCTTTCAGGGGCACGCTGTCCGCTGGCTGACCGTCGACCCAGCTGTGCATCACTCGGCGAACCGGCGGAACACCAGGGAACCGTTGGTGCCACCGAAACCGAACGAGTTGGAAATCGCCACGTCGATCGGCATGGGCTGCGCTTCGTGGGGCACGAAGTTCAGGTCGCAGCCTTCGTCCGGCTCATCAAGGTTGATAGTCGGCGGAGCGACCTGATCCCTGATTGCCATCACACTGAAGATCGCCTCGACCGCGCCCGCCGCACCCAACAGGTGGCCGGTCATGGACTTGGTGGAGCTGACCGCCAGCTTATAGGCGTGCTCGCCGAACACCGACTTGATGGCCTCTGCTTCCGCCAGGTCGCCGGTCGGGGTCGAAGTGCCATGGGCGTTGATGTACTGCACCTGGTTGGGGTTGACCTTCGCATCGCGCAGGGCATTGGTGATGCAACGCGCAGCACCCGCTCCGTCGGACGGCGGTGAAGTCATGTGGTAAGCGTCGCCGCTCATGCCAAACCCGATCAATTCGGCGTAGATAGTGGCACCACGCGCCTTGGCGTGCTCCAGCTCTTCGAGCACCAGCGCACCGGCACCGTCGGAGAGCACAAAGCCGTCACGGCCCTTGTCCCACGGACGACTGGCACGGGTCGGCTCGTCGTTGCGGGTCGACAGCGCACGGGACGCGCCGAAGCCGCCCATGCCCAGGCCGCACGCGGCCATTTCGGCGCCGCCGGCGATCATCACGTCGGCTTCGTCGTAGGCAATGTTGCGTGCCGCCATGCCAATGCAGTGGGTACCTGTGGTACACGCCGTGGCGATTGCGTAGTTCGGTCCCTGTGCACCCAGATGAATGGACAGGAAGCCGGAAATCATATTGATGATCGAGCCCGGTACGAAGAACGGTGAAATTCGACGTGGGCCAGTCTCATGCAAGGTGCGGCTGGTTTCTTCGATATTGGTCAGACCGCCAATACCTGAACCCATGGCCACGCCGATGCGGTCACGGTTGGCGTCGGTGACTTCCAGGCCGGCGTTACGCACAGCCTGAAACCCGGCAGCCAGGCCGTACTGAATGAACAGGTCGAGCTTGCGGGATTCTTTGATCGAGAGATATTCCTCGACATTGAAGCCCTTTACCGAGCCGCCAAAACGGGTGGAATAGGCAGAAAGGTCCGTGTGTTCGATCAGACCAATACCACTGCGGCCAGCCAGAATGCCCTGCCAACTGCTCGGCACATCCGTACCCAGTGGCGACAACATACCCATACCGGTGACTACGACGCGTCTACGCGACACAGCACTCTCCTTTTTCTAATGACGACACTTTTCATCGCCGCTAAAGAAAAAACCGCACGCCTTTACAGCAGTGCGGTTTTTCCCTGACAGCAAGCGACGACTACAAACTATTACGCCTGGTGGCTAGTAACGTAGTCGATGGCAGCTTGAACAGTAGTGATTTTTTCAGCTTCTTCGTCCGGGATTTCGGTCTCGAATTCCTCTTCCAGAGCCATCACCAGCTCAACGGTGTCAAGGGAATCGGCACCCAGGTCTTCTACGAAGGAAGCAGTGTTGACCACTTCTTCTTCCTTAACGCCCAGTTGCTCGGCGACGATTTTCTTGACGCGCTCTTCGATGGTGCTCATACCTTGTTTAACTCCTAATGGACAAATTCAGGCAGCTGGCCAGTGGGTAAGTGTATAGAAAGCCATTTCAGCTTTTCAACTGAAAGCTTCACCCTGTACCCGGTCGGCCACCTGCCTATAAATTAAGTTGCAGCTTTATAACGGATTTTAGACAGCTCGTATGACATTTTTTTGAAGCGATCCGTCACAATTTAACTCATGTACATCCCGCCGTTAACCGGGATTGTAGCCCCAGTCACGTATGCCGCACCGTCAGATGCCAGGAAAGTGACCACATTCGCGATCTCTTGGGCCTGGCCCAGACGGCCCAGCGGAATCTGCGTCAGCAAGGCTTCGCGCTGTGCTTCCGGCAGTTCGCGGGTCATATCGGTGTCGATGAACCCAGGGGCCACCGAGTTGACCGTAATCGACCGCGAGCCGACTTCACGCGCCAGTGCGCGGCTGAAACCTTCCAGGCCGGCCTTGGCAGAGGCGTAGTTTACTTGGCCTGCGTTGCCCATGGCACCCACTACGGAGCCAATATTGATAATTCGGCCCCAACGCGCCTTGGTCATGCCGCGCAAAACGCCCTTGGACAGGCGAAACAGACTGTTCAGGTTGGTATCGACCACGTCGTACCACTCGTCGTCTTTCATGCGCATCATCAGGTTGTCACGGGTGATCCCGGCGTTGTTCACCAGGATAGCCGGTGCACCGAACTGAGCAGTGATCTGGGCCAGTACGGCAGCCACGGACTCATCGCTGGTCACATTCAGTTCAAGACCGGTACCTTGCACGCCGTTTTCCTTCAGGGTCGCGGCGATACGCTCGGCGCCCGAGGCGGAGGTGGCGGTGCCGATCACAACGGCGCCCTGACGGCCCAGCTCCAGGGCGATCGCCTGGCCAATGCCACGGCTTGCGCCGGTAACCAGTGCAACTTTACCTTGCAGACTCATGCAGGCTTCTCCTAAGTACGGGATTCAGGCCAGTGCCGCGCGAGCGGCAGCGAAGGCTTCTGGGGTATTGAGGTTGGCGGTCGACACACCGTCGGCGCAGCGCTTGTTCAAGCCGGCCAGGACTTTACCCGGGCCGCACTCGACCAGCTCGGTGGCACCGTTGGCGGCCAGGGTCTGGACCGATTCAACCCAGCGCACTGGCTTGTACAGTTGCTCCAGCAGGTCGCGCTTGAGGGTGTCGAGGTCGGCAGCCACGGCCGCACTGACGTTCTGCACCAGCGGGATCTGCGGCGCTTGCCAGTTGATGGCAGCGATAGACTCGGCAAACCGCTCTGCCGCCGGGCGCATCAGCTCACAGTGGGACGGTACGCTCACCGGCAATGGCAGGGCACGCTTGGCGCCACGGGCCTTGCAACCCTCGATGGCACGCTCGACAGCTGCCTTGGCGCCGGCGATCACCACCTGGCCTGGGGAGTTGAAGTTCACCGCGCTGACCACTTCGCCTTGCGCCGCTTCGGCGCAGGCCTCGATCACCACCGCGTCGTCCAGGCCCAGGATAGCGGCCATGCCGCCCTGCCCGGCCGGAACGGCTTCTTGCATCAGTTGACCACGACGCTCGACCAGCTTGACCGCTTCAGCCAAGGTCAGGCTGCCCGCGGCCACCAGGGCGCTGTATTCGCCCAGGCTGTGCCCCGCGACGAACGCAGGGCGCGCGCCGCCTTCTGCCAACCACAAGCGCCACAGGGCGATCGAGGCGGTCAGGATGGCCGGCTGGGTTTTATCGGTTTGGTTGAGCAGCGCTTCCGGCCCTTGCTGGGTCAGTGCCCACAGGTCGTAACCCAGGGCGTCAGAAGCTTCCTTGAAGGTGTCCAGGATCAGCGGGTATTGCGCGCCCAGCTCGGCCAACATGCCGAGGGACTGCGAACCCTGCCCTGGAAAGACGAATGCGAGGGATGTAGACATGTAACAAGCCCCTAATGATCTGGTCGTCAAAAATGCTCGCGCCTACGGTGGGCGCGAACGAAACTGACAGATTGGATGGTCAATTGAACTGGCCGGTCACATTTAAGCACTCCCGGGCCAATTCGCCTAAGGCAACAGATCCTCGAGACGGCCGTGCAAGCGTTGCGGCAGGTTCTCTTGAATCTCGATCAAGGCCCGTGCAATTGCACTTTGAAAGCCCAGCACACCGGCCGAGCCATGGCTTTTTACCACAATGCCCTGCAAGCCAAGAAAGCTTGCACCGTTGTGCCGTGCTGGCGCCAGGTCAGCCTGCAAGCGTCGCATCAGGGGCAGCGCCAAGGCCCCCACTATACGTGACGCCAGGTTGCGCTTGAACAAAGCTTCGATACGCGTAGCAATCATGGTTGCCAGGCCTTCGCTGGATTTGAGCAGGATATTACCGACAAAGCCGTCGCACACCACCACATCAGCTTCACCACGGTACAAACCATCACCCTCAACAAAGCCGATGTAGTTCAAGCCCCGCGCGCTTTGTAGCAAGGTGGCGGCAAGCTTGACTTGCTGGTTGCCCTTGATGTCCTCGGTACCGATATTCAGCAGGGCAACCCTGGGCCGGGCCACGCCCAGCGCTTCGGCGGCCACCGAGCCCATTACGGCGAACTGCAGCAGGTGCTCGGCGCTGCAATCAACATTGGCGCCCAGGTCCAGCAACTGGCAATAGCCTTTCTGCGTAGGGATCGCCGCCACCATCGCCGGCCGATCAATACCTGGCAAGGTTTTGAGCACATGCCGTGACAAGGCCATCAACGCGCCCGTGTTGCCGGCGCTGACACAGGCTTGCACCTTGCCATCACGCAACAACTCAAGGGCCACCCGCATAGAAGAATCGGGCTTGCCACGCAGGGCAACCGCCGGCTTTTCATCCATGCTGATGGTTTCGCTGGCTGGCGTAATCGTCAGGCGCGCGCGATCCACCGCCGGATGGCTGGCAATCAGTTCTTCAAGTAGGGAGGGTTGACCGACGAGGGTCAGGTGCAGCGAGGGCGTGGCAGACAGGCTAGCAATGCAGGCCTGAACAATGCTGCGGGGACCGAAGTCCCCGCCCATTGCGTCAATCGCGATGACTTGAGCAGACAAGTGATTACTCGTCAGCGCCCTTGTCGATCACTTTACGGCCACGGTATACGCCTTCTGGCGATACGTGGTGACGCAGGTGAACTTCACCAGTGGTCTTTTCCACGGACAGGGTGCTAGCCTCGAGAGCGTCGTGCGAACGGCGCATGTCACGGGCGGAGCGGGATTTTTTGTTCTGCTGAACAGCCATAATTGATTAACTCCTAAACGTTTGGGTCACGCTTTAACTGCGCCAATACACTGAACGGGTTGGACCGCGTTACCTCGTCCTCGCTCGGCTCGGCCTCGTCATCGAGACCCTCCGGCTGCTGGCATTCTTCCGGATGATGAGCAGGCACAATGGGCAAGGCGAGCAAAAGCTCCTCCTCGATCAGTGCATGCAGATCCAATGGATCTTCGCCCAGTTCCAGCACGTCATAACCTTTCGGCAACGACTGGGTATTCGCACCCTCTTTCACCACAGCATAACTGCATTCGCTGTGGATCGGCAGGGTGACCAGCTCAAGACAACGCTGGCAAACCATTTTGACTTCGGTGTCGATAACGCTGTGGATTACCACAGATTTACGTTCATCTCGTTCAAAAACGAATTTCGCCTGCACCGTACCGACAGTGTCGGAAAGCGGGTCGCAGAGTCTCTCCAAATCGGCCAGCAGCACTTCACCTTGAAGGGTGGTGCCACGATCAGCCAATTTGCGCGGGTCAACGTGAGGTGGAATCGGGTCATTCAACATAGGCGCAGCATTATAGGGATGCACCCGGCCATGTCAAAGGAAATTCAGCCCTGTGCGTCAGCCGGTCACGTCGCTAGAATCGGCGACTGCCTTGAGGAGACGTATATGCTGCCTTTATTACTCGCGTCCAGCTCGGTTTATCGCCGGGAATTACTGAGTCGCCTGCACCTGCCGTTCACCTGCAGCTCGCCGGATATCGACGAAAGCCACCGCCCGGATGAATCCGCCATCGAACTGGTCAAGCGCCTGGCCGAACAAAAGGCCCGCGCCCTCGCCGCCAGCCATCCTGGGCATTTAATCATTGGCTCGGATCAGGTCGCCGCACTGGAAGGCCGGATCATCGGCAAGCCGCACACCTTCGAAAATGCCCGCGAGCAATTACTGGCTGCCAGCGGCAAGCGTGTGAGCTTTCTTACCGGGCTGGCACTGCTCAACAGCGAGACCGGGCGCTGCCAGGTGGACTGCGTGCCGTTTACCGTACACATGCGCGAACTGGATGCAGAGCGTATTGAGCGCTATCTGCGGATCGAGCAGCCTTATGACTGTGCGGGCAGCTTCAAAGCAGAAGGGCTCGGTGTGAGCTTGTTCCGGAGCACCGAGGGACCGGATGCGACCAGCCTGGTTGGGCTGCCACTGATTCGACTGGTGGACATGCTGCTGACCGAAAGCGTACAGATCCCTTGAAACCTTCGTAAAGCAATGTGGGAGCTGGCTTGCCTGCGATAGCGATGTACCATGCAACACTTATATCGACTGATCCATCGCTATCGCGGGCAAGCCCGCTCCCACAGTTGATCTACACCTAGCTTGGAATTTCAGCGCAGGGACGGCCCCTGGAAGCCCATGTACAGCGCCAACTTCTCCGCCACACTGGCACCGAGTTTCTTGGAGAAGCGATCAAACGGCGATTCCTCGACCGTAAAATCCACCAACTCCTTCTCACCCACTACATCCCGCGCCACCGAGCTGGCGCTGCCCAAGCCGTCAATCAAGCCCAGCGGCAATGCCTGCTCGCCCGACCAGACAAGGCCGGAGAACAGCTCCGGATGCTCTTTATCTTTCAAGCGATCCCCACGCCCCTGCTTGACGCTGGCGATGAACTGACGATGGGTAGTGTCGAGCACGCCCTGCCAGAACGCGATTTCATCCGCCTTCTGCGGCTGGAAAGGATCGAGGAACGACTTGTGCTCACCCGAGGTATAGGTGCGACGCTCGACCCCCAGTTTCTCCATGGCACCGACAAAACCGTAACCGGCCGCCGTCACACCGATAGAACCCACCAGGCTGGCCTTGTCGGCATAGATCTGGTCCGCAGCGCTGGCAATGTAATAGGCACCCGAGGCCCCCAGGTCGGAGATCACGGCATAGAGCTTGGTATCCGGATGCAAGGCGCGCAGACGACGAATCTCGTCATACACATAACCCGACTGCACTGGGCTGCCACCTGGGCTGTTGATGCGCAGGATAACGCCCTTGACCTTGGCATCCTCAAAAGCCGCGCGCAGGCTGGTGACAATATTGTCGGCACTGGCGGGCTCCTTGTCGGCAATCACGCCGCGCACTTCGATCAAGGCGGTGTAGTGACTGCCACGGGTGGCGCTCTTTTCCATGTCCATCAGCGGACTGAACAGCGCCAGCATCCCAAGCAGGTACACAAAGGTCAGCAGCTTGAAAAAAATCCCCCAGCGCCGCGAACGCCGCTGTTCCTGGACGCTGGCCAGGAGGGTCTTCTCCAAAAGCTTCCAGCTTTTATCATCACTGCTCTCGGCCTTTTCAGGCGCCTTCCACTCGTCACTCATGCCATCAACCCCAGCAAAGACTTATCGGGCCCGGCTGAGCCAGACCTGCAGTTCGGAAAAATGATCAATCGTCAGCCTCGGCTCGTACTGCTGCAACGCCTCGGCAGACTGGGCGCCGTAGCTGACGGCGACACTATCCATGCCTGCATTGCGCGCCATCATCAGGTCGAAAGACGCATCACCCACCATCAATGCCTCGCGTGGCGTAACACCACAGTGCGCAAGGATCTGCTCCAGCATCAAGGGATGAGGCTTGCTGGCGGTTTCATCCGCAGCGCGGGTGATATCAAAGTAATCTTCCCAGCCGTGAGCCTTGAGCACACGGTCCAGGCCGCGACGAGCCTTGCCGGTGGCGACCGCCAGGTGATATCCCTCGGCACGAAACGCTTGCAGCGATTGCACCACACCTTCAAACAGCGGCGAAGGCGTAGCTTCCAGCGCAATGTAGTGGTCGGCGTAGTGCTCGCGAAACGCTACCAACTCGGCGTCGCTGATGTCGGGGTACAAGGTGCGAATGGCTTCAGGCAAACCCAGGCCGATAATGCCCTTGACCGCCAGGTCCGTGCACAACTCAAAGCCCGAGCGGGTCGAGGCCATGTGCATGGACTCGACGATGCGGCCAATGGAATTGGCCAGCGTCCCGTCCCAATCGAAGATCAGCAGCTTGTAGTCAAGGTGCGACACTCAAACGCTCCACGGTCTTGGCCCACATTTCATCGACCGGCGCCTGCAGTTTCAGCTCGCCGCCATCGGGCAGCGGCACGGTGAGCATGTAGGCGTGCAGGAACAGGCGCTTGCCGCCCAGATCGCGAATTTCCTTGGAGAAATCCTCGTCGCCGTACTTGGTGTCACCGGCGATGCAGTGACCTGCATGCAGGGTGTGCACCCGAATCTGGTGGGTGCGCCCGGTCACCGGCTTGGCCTCGACCATGGTGGCAAAGTCCCCGAAGCGGCGCAGCACCTTGAACAGGGTCAGGGCTTCTTTGCCCTCCTCATCCACTTCGACCATGCGCTCGCCGGAGCGCAGGTTGCTCTTTTGCAACGGCGCACGCACGCTCTTGATCGAGCTGGCCCAGTTGCCGCGCACCAGCGCCATGTAGCGTTTGTCCACGCCATCGCCACGCAGGGCGGTGTGTAGATGGCGCAACATGCTGCGCTTCTTGGCGATCATCAGCAGGCCAGACGTGTCGCGGTCCAGGCGATGAACCAACTCCAGCTCCTTGCAATCGGGGCGCAACTGACGAAAGGCTTCGATCACGCCGAAGTTCAAGCCACTGCCACCGTGAACCGCAATGCCACAGGGCTTGTTGATCACGATCAGCTTGTTGTCTTCGAACACAATCGACGCTTCCAGGCGCTGCAAGAGGCCTTGGGCCAGCGGTACCGGCTCGTCGCGCTCAGGCACGCGCACGGGCGGCACACGGACGATATCGCCCGCCTGCAGCTTGTATTCAGGCTTGATGCGCCCCTTGTTCACGCGCACTTCGCCTTTACGCAAGATGCGGTAAATCAAGGTCTTGGGCACGCCTTTGAGCCTGGCCAGGAGAAAATTGTCGATGCGTTGGCCGGCATATTCCGGCGAGACCTCAAGCAGCTGGACGCTGGGGGTCGGGGGGGCGGTAGTCGTCATGGCGGCGATGATAACAATTTTTTATGGAATTGAAGCACTTAATCATTACTGCTATAGTCGCGAACGCCGCCAAAAGCGGCCTGGACAGAGGACATGCGGCAAACTGCCGGCCCTGACCATCGCAATTCATCAGGACGCGAGGCCGTCCTACGGGGCTTTCGCCACCCAGGAAGGCTCAAGATTGTAACAAGCGCAGGTGACATGAGGCCTGAAGCGAGTGCAGAAAGCAGAGTGAATACTCGCCTTTTGCGCCGATATTTACGGCCAGTTCACAAAGTGCAGTCAGTTTTGAGCCAGACCATGGCGAATGCTTCGGAAACAACGCCTGTTAAGAGCTGAGTGAGAGCGCAACCGCCCACACCTAGTCTTGTTTAGCCATGAGCGTGGACTCCCCATTGGAGAACACGGTAAATGCCAACCCGCTGCGGATTCTGCGCGCGGCAGCACCCGAATTATCAGGGATACGTGTAGGGTGGAGATGCACAACCGTCGGACTGTGTAGCACTAGGCTTGTTTTAGACGCTTCATCTCGTCCACAGTCGCCGGTTGATTCCTCCTCCTGACCTTAGCTTTTGTTGAAGTGGTGCCTTTGTCACCACCGCTAACGAGCAGGACGCGTCCGTCGCGATATTGGCCCAATTGGCCGATTTTGCTGGACACTGGAGTGGCCAACCACTCTTGACGCACCTGACACCGACCGTGAGAAGTCGTGTGTGCCGAACGCCGTTTCCGGCAGCCCGGAAACCGACGGTACAACATGAAAAGAATGCTGATTAACGCAACTCAACCCGAAGAGTTGCGTGTTGCACTGGTAGATGGCCAACGCCTCTACGACCTGGACATCGAATCCGGTGCACGCGAGCAGAAAAAGGCCAACATCTATAAAGGCCGTATCACTCGCATCGAACCAAGCCTTGAGGCTGCCTTTGTCGATTTCGGCTCCGAGCGCCACGGCTTCCTGCCCCTCAAAGAAATCTCCCGCGAATACTTCAAGAAAGCCCCTGAAGGCCGCGTGAACATCAAGGACGTCCTGAGCGAAGGCCAGGAAGTCATCGTCCAGGTCGAAAAAGAAGAACGTGGCAACAAGGGCGCAGCCCTGACCACCTTCATCAGCCTCGCCGGTCGTTACCTGGTGCTGATGCCGAACAACCCACGTGCAGGCGGTATTTCCCGTCGCATCGAAGGCGAAGAGCGCAACGAACTGCGTGAAGCGCTGAACGGCCTGATCGCACCGGCCGACATGGGCCTGATCGTGCGCACTGCCGGCCTGGGGCGCAGCAGCGAAGAAATGCAGTGGGACCTCGACTACCTGCTGCAACTGTGGACCGCTATCAAAGAGGCGTCCCTGGATCGTTCCGCGCCGTTCCTGATCTACCAGGAAAGCAACGTAATCATCCGCGCCATCCGCGATTACCTGCGCCAGGACATCGGCGAAGTGCTGATCGACAGCGTTGAAGCTCAGGACGAAGCCCTGACCTTCATCCGCCAGGTAATGCCGCAGTACGCCAGCAAGATCAAGCTGTACGAAGACAGCGTTCCGCTGTTCAACCGTTTCCAGATCGAAAGCCAGATCGAGACCGCTTTCCAGCGCGTGGTCGAACTGCCTTCCGGCGGCTCCATCGTGATCGACCCGACCGAAGCTCTGGTGTCCATCGACATCAACTCGGCACGTGCGACCAAAGGCAGCGACATCGAAGAAACCGCCCTGCAGACCAACCTGGAAGCGGCTGAAGAAATCGCCCGCCAACTGCGTCTGCGTGACATCGGCGGCCTGATCGTGATCGACTTCATCGACATGACCCCTGCCAAGAACCAGCGCGCCGTGGAAGAGAAAGTCCGCGAATGCCTGGAAGCTGACCGCGCCCGCGTACAAGTGGGCCGTATCTCGCGCTTCGGCCTGCTGGAAATGTCCCGTCAGCGCCTGCGTCCATCCCTGGGCGAGAGCAGCGGCATCGTCTGCCCGCGTTGCAACGGCACCGGCATCATCCGTGACGTTGAATCGCTGTCCCTGGCGATCCTGCGCCTGATCGAAGAAGAAGCCCTGAAAGACCGCACCGCCGAAGTTCGCGCGCAAGTGCCGATTCCGGTTGCCGCCTTCCTGCTCAATGAAAAACGCAACTCGATCACCAAGATCGAACTGCGCACCCGTGCCCGTATCGTCATCCTCCCGAACGATCACCTCGAGACGCCGCACTTCGAAGTACAGCGCCTGCGTGACGACAGCCCGGAAGCCCATAGCGGGCAGTCCAGCTATGAAATCGCCGCGGCTGCCGCCGAAGTCGAAGAAGTCCAGCCAGCCGCTGCGACCCGCACCCTGGTTCGCCAGGAAGCCGCGGTGAAGACTGCACCGGCCCGTGCCAACGCACCGGTACCGACCGAAGCTGCCGCCCCGGTTGCCGCGCCGGCCGCGCTGCCTGAGCCAAGCCTGTTCAAGGGCCTGGTGAAGACGCTGGTCAGCCTGTTCGCCACCAAGGAAGAGCCTGCTGCCCCGGTTGTGGTTGAAAAACCTGCCACCGAGCGCCCGGCGCGCAACGAAGAGCGTCGCAACGGTCGCCAGCAGAGCCGTAACCGCAACGGCCGCCGTGACGAAGAGCGCAAGCCTCGCGAAGAACGTGCCCCGCGTGAAGAACGCGCACCACGTGAAGAGCGTGCGCCTCGCGAAGCCCGCGAAGAAACCCCGACCGTCGCCCGTGAAGAACGTGCACCGCGTGAAGAGCGCGCCCCACGTACCCCACGCGCTCCACGTGAAGACCGCAAGCCACGTGGCGAGCGTGAAGAACGCGTGCGTGAACTGCGCGAGCCTCTGGACGCGGCACCTGCCGTTGCCGCTGCCGCAGCCGTTAGCACCGAAGAACGCCCGGCCCGCCAGCCGCGTGAAGAACGCGCACCACGCGAAGAGCGCCAACCGCGCCCGCCACGTGAAGAGCGTCAACCACGCGCCGAGCAAGCCGCTGCTGCCACCGAAGAAGAAGTACTGACCGGCGAAGAGCAGTTGCAGGAAGACGGCCAGGACAACGCCGAAGGCGATCGTCCACGCCGCCGCTCCCGCGGCCAGCGTCGTCGCAGCAACCGTCGTGAGCGTCAGCGTGATGCCAACGGCAACGTAATCGAAGGTTCGGAAGAAACCGGCGAGAACGCAGAAGCTGCCAACAACGAGCCAACAGGCGCCGAACTGGCTGCCGGTTTGGCCGTTACCGCTGCCGTTGCCAGCTCAGTCATCAGCGCACCTGCTGAAGCCCAGGCTCACGAGCAAGCCGAACGTGCTACCGCTGCCATCGAAGACACTGTTGCCGTAGAAGCGCCAGCCGCCGAAACCCCAGCGGTTGAAGCGCCGGTTGTTGAAGCGCCAGTCGTTGAAGCCACGACCCCTGTCGAAGCCCCAGTGGTTCCGGAAGTGGAAGTTGCCCCGGTTCGCGATGCACAGCCAGAAACCGACGTGGTTGCCGTTGAGCCAGCTCCATCGGTTGAGCCGCAGCCAGTAGTCGAAGCGGCTGCAGAAGCTCCGGTGGTCGAAGAAGCTGCCCCGGCTGTGCGTGAAGTTCGCGAAGAACAGACCGCCTTCCAGTGGACCGCCGAACCGGCTGCACCGGTTGAAGCGCCAGCGCCTGCCCCAGTGGTAGAAGAAGCACCGGCACCGGTTGCTGAAGTCGTCGCCGAGCCAGCCCCAGTGGTTGAGCCGACGCCGGTTGCGGAGCCTGCGCCCGTGGTTGAAGTTGAAGCCCCGGTGGTTGCCGAAGTGGCCGCCCCGGTGGTTGAAGCTGCACCTGCAAGCGCCCTCACCGAAAACGGCCGTGCGCCGAACGACCCGCGTGAAGTGCGTCGTCGCCGCAAGGAAGCCGAAGCTGCTGCAGCCGCAGCCAAGGCGTTAGAGCACGAGGCCCAGGAAGCAGAGCACGAGCCTAAACCCCTCGTCTGATTCCATAAGCCACTAAAAAGCCCCGCCTGAGTGATCAGGCGGGGCTTTTTTATGGCTGATTATCTCGACCTGGAATGCGATCACTGTGGGAGCTGGCTTGCCTGCGATAGCGTCGATTCAGCCAGCGTGGCGGTGACTGACACACCGCTATCGCAGCAGAGGTATCTACACAACTTTGTGGGCTGTAACGGCAGACGGTAACCACGATGCGAAGCGAGTCGCTCTTGATCTGCTTTTGATCTTAGGCGCCCCGTCAAACCACGCCGGCCGGTATTCGACAGGGATTTTGGGGGTGAACCGGCAGCGATTTAGCCGCCGTCAGGGCGGAACCTTAAGTGGCCGTTACCGCAGGAATGGATATGTACACAATCCAACTGTGTTGACTGTCAGGCCGCTATCGCAGGCAAGCCAGCTCCCACATTGGACGGTGGTGCGTCAGGTAGATAAGCGCCGGCTATCAGGCCGTTACGGGAGCAAGCTCCCTCGCCACAGGTCCAACGTCGGCTCTAAGTAGATACCTATGGCTATCGTAGGCAAGCCAGCTGCCACACTTAACCTGCAGTAAAACTCAACCGTTGCGGCACATCCACATCCCAATGCACACCAGGATCATCTACCTGCACTTCTCGCACCTGAGTTTGTGCAAACAACGGCCTGGCCCCACGATCCCCACTCAGAGCCATCAGCGCCGGCCCAAACCTGTGATGGAAAGCCACCGGGTGCCCGTACTGCCCGGCAGATACCGGTACAGTGACGCCCTCCACGCAGGCAATCACCCGTTCGATACTCGATGACCGAATAAACGGCATATCCCCCAACACCACCAGCCACCCATCCGCTGCACCGCTGGCCTTGACCGCCGCCGCAATGCTGTCGCCCATACCGCTCGAATCCAGCAGTACAACCTGACAGCCATAAGCCTCTGCCAGGCGGATAACCTCCCCGCGCTCCGGCGACGTCACCAGCCAGCGCGTTACCACACGCTCAGGCAAGTTGCGCAACACCTGCTCGATGACCGGCCGGCTAACGCCATCCAGCCCCACACACGCGGCGAGCAATTTGTCTTGATCAGCTCCAGCTTCGGCACGAAAACGACTGCCCTGCCCCGCCGCCAGCACAATCGCCGTCACCGTCACTCGGCCACCACTGCCATCGGTTTTTTCTGCATCGGTGCCACCCCGTTTTTGATCGCAACAATTTCCGCCATCAGCGACAGCGCAATTTCCGCCGGCGTATGGCTGCCGATGTGCAGGCCGATCGGCCCGTGCAAACGCGCAATGGCCTCCGCCGACAGGCCCAGCGCGGCCAGGTTCTCCCGACGCTTTTGGGTATTGACCCGCGAACCCAGGGCGCCGATATAGAAGGCCGTGGAGTTCAGCGCCGTCAGCAACGCCATGTCATCCAAACGTGGATCGTGGGTCAGGCAGACAATGGCCGTGCGTTCATCGGTATGGATGTTCAACACCGCCTCGTCGGGCATGCCCGGCACAAAGCGTCCATGCTGGTCCTCCCAGCCGTAGACGAACTCTTCGCGGGGGTCGCAGATCAGCACTTCGAAATCCAGCAGACGTGCCATTTCCGCTACGTAGCGCGACAGCTGCCCGGCGCCGATCAACAGCAGGCGCCAGCGCGGGCCATAGATGGCGCGCAAGCGTTCGCCGTCGAAGCTCACCACGTCGGTCTTGCTGGCGGCGCTCAAGGTCACTTCGCCGGTGGCCAGGTTCAGCTCGCGAGCGATAATCTGATGATCTTCACAACGCGCCAGCAGCGTTTCGACCCAACCCCACTCTTCCACGCGCTCCTCGGTGAGCCGCAGGGTGCCGCCGCAGGGCAGGCCAAAACGCGCCGCCTCGTCGCGGGTGACGCCGTAGGTCACCAACTGCACGGGCGGGCCGTCAGCGGGTAAGCGGCCGTCCTGCAGGCGCGCGATCAAGTCATCCTCGATGCAACCGCCCGACACCGAGCCAATCACCACGCCATCACCGCGCAGGGCCAGCATCGCCCCCGGCGGGCGCGGCGCGCTGCCCCAGGTTTGCACCACGCTGTACAACATCACGCGCTGCCCGGCGCGGCGCCATTGCAGCACGCTGCGCAGGACGTTCAGATCCACACTGTCCATCAGGCCTCCGGTAAGTACTGTCGCGCTCACTGTAAACCAAAAATATCGGTTGTATCCCGCCAGAAACGCAAACGCCCCGAACCAGTCGGGGCGTTTACGGATAGCGCTGGCGTCAGTTCACGCCCGCAGCCACTTACTTGACGACAGGCGCCGGGCCTTCAGCCACGCCCAGGTCATCGAGCTCGCGGGTTTCGGAGATACCGGTACCGCCAGACGCCAGCTCGCTTTGCAGCTTGTCGGTGTCCAGTTCCTTGACCCACTTGGCCACAACGATGGTGGCAACTGCGTTACCCACCAGGTTGGTCAGCGCACGGGCT
Source organism: Pseudomonas sp. PA-7-1E (assembly GCF_021605325.1). Classification (NCBI taxonomy): domain Bacteria; kingdom Pseudomonadati; phylum Pseudomonadota; class Gammaproteobacteria; order Pseudomonadales; family Pseudomonadaceae; genus Pseudomonas; species Pseudomonas sp. PA-7-1E. The sequence continues at coordinate 27,857 of NZ_WKFA01000031.1, read as the reverse complement.
TCGGACATGAAACGGTCGATACCCAGGATCAGCGCCAAGCCGGCAACCGGCAGGTGACCAACGGCCGACAGGGTGGCGGCCAGTACGATGAAGCCCGAACCGGTCACGCCAGCAGCGCCTTTGGACGACAGCAGCAGCACCAGCAGCAGGGTGATCTGGTGAGTGATGTCCATGTGGGTGTCGGTCGCCTGAGCGATGAACACAGCCGCCATGGTCAGGTAGATCGACGTACCGTCGAGGTTGAAGGAGTAACCGGTTGGAATCACCAGGCCGACCACGGACTTCTTCGCGCCCAGGCGTTCCATCTTGATCAGCATACGCGGCAGTGCGGATTCCGACGACGAGGTGCCCAGTACGATCAGCAGTTCTTCACGGATGTAGCGGATCAGCTTCAACACGCTGAAACCGTGAGCGCGGCAGATAGCGCCCAGCACCAGCACCACGAACAGAATGCAGGTGATGTAGAAGCAGATCATCAACTGGCCCAACTGCACCAGGGAACCGACACCGTAGGCGCCGATGGTGAACGCCATGGCACCCAGGGCACCGATTGGCGCGAGCTTCATGATCATGTTGATGATGTTGAACATCACATGGGCGAAGCGATCGATGAAGTCCAGCACCGGCTTGCCGTAGGCACCCAGGCGGTGCAGGGCGAAACCGAAGATCACCGAGAACATCAGCACTTGCAGGATGTCGCCGTTGGCGAAGGCGCCGACGATGGTGTTCGGGATGACGTTGAGGATAAAGCCGACGATGCTCTGGTCTTTACCGGCGGTGACGTAGGCCGCCACTTTGGAAGCATCCAGGGTCGCGACGTCGATGTGCATGCCGGCGCCCGGCTGCACCACGTTGACCACGACCAGGCCAATCAGCAGGGCGATGGTGGAAACGATTTCGAAGTACAGCAGCGCGTAGCCGCCGGTCTTGCCCACCGACTTCATGCTTTGCATGCCAGCGATGCCGCTGACCACGGTACAGAAGATGATCGGGGCGATGACCATTTTGATCAGCTTGATAAAGCCGTCACCCAGTGGCTTGAGGGCCACGCCGGTCTGCGGGTAGAAGTGGCCGAGCAAAATACCGATAACGATTGCAACGATCACCTGGAAATACAGGGATTTGTAGATTGGCTGACGAGTCGTCATTGCAAAGTTCCTCAATCGTCCCGTGTGGCAAATATCCGCCATTGCCCACGGCACTTGAATTGCGAACCCTCCTGCACTGGAGGGATTTGTTGTTTGCGAAGCCTGTAGGAGCAAGCCTGCGCTGTAATCCTTATCGCAAACAGCGTGCCACTTTGCTTAAACACGCTGAAGGCCTTTAGACATCAGGGCTTTGGGTTCACGGGCGACTCCGGAGAGTGCAACACAGTGGCGGATTTCCGCCCACTCATCCTGTCTCGTCCTACAATTTGGCGGATATCCGCCTTGTCGCGCCACTGGGTGATGGCTACCATCCGCCACTCCATGGATGAGGCCGTTGCATGCGTGAACGTACCATCGCCAGCCATTACGCCCGAGCGGCCCTCGGCGGTGCGCGCCGAGCCGGTTTCGACTACTCGGGGGTGTTGCAGCAGGTGGGCATCACCCCGGAACTGCTGACCGAACCCCGCGCCCGCATCGCTCCAGAGCAATTTGCCCGCTTGCTGCAAATGCTCTGGCTGGGGTTGGATGACGAATACCTGGGGTTTGCCGAAGGGCCGAGCAAACGCGGCACTTTCGCCATGATGTGCCACGCGCTGATCCATTGCCGCACGCTGGAGAAGGCGCTGGAGCGCGGCTTATTGTTTTATAGCCTGTTCCCCCAAGGCCCACGCTGGCAACTGACCAAAGAAGGCGACATGGCGCGCCTGAGCCTGGACGACTCACAGCTATGGGACCCGGACCACTTCCTCAGTGAATGCCTGCTGGTGATCTGGCATCGCCTGGGCAGTTGGTTGATCGGCCAGCGTATCCGGCTGCAGCAGGCCACCTTCAGTTACCCGATGCCGGCCCATGCCGGTGAATATGACCTGCTGTTCCCCTGCCCCCAGGTGTTCGGCGCGCCGACCAGCAGCCTAGTGTTTCCCAGCCGCTACCTGAGCCTGCCGCTGTTGCAGGATGAACGCACCCTCAAGCACTTCTTGCAGCGCTCCCCTGCCGACTTGTTGTCCCGGCCGGATGAAGGTGACAGCCTGAGCAGCCAGTTGCGCCGCCTGCTGAGCCGCGACCGCACGCCCTGGCCAGACCTGGAAGCCGTCGCCCAGCACTTGCACATCAGCCCACAGACCCTGCGTCGGCACCTGCGCGAAGAAGGCACGAGCTTTCAAGCATTGAAAGATGAGTTACGCCGGGATATCGCCATTTACCACCTGGGGCGGGCGGATTTGTCTTTGCAGGAGATCGCCGAGCAGTTGGGGTTTTCCGAACCGTCGGCGTTTCATCGGGCGTTCAAGAAGTGGACAGGGCTGACGCCGGGGGCCTATAGAGCGCAGGAGAGTTAGCGGTGTATTGGCTGGGAGGGCCTCATCGCAGGCAAGCCAGCTCCCACACTTGAATGTATTCACACATCAAAATTTGTAAACCCGATCAACTGTGGAAGCTGGCGTGCCTGCGATGAGGCCAGTGCAGATCACAAGGCAGGAAAGTGAATCCTGAACGCCGCCCCACCCAACGCTGAATCCCCCAACGTCAACCGCGCGTGATAGCTTTCGATGATGTCCTTGACCACCGCCAGCCCGATCCCCTGCCCCGGGTGCTGGCGATCTAGCCGTTCGCCGCGCTGCAGGATCCGTGCACGCTGGTCCGGTGGTACGCCGGGGCCGTCGTCTTCGATACACAGCTCAATGCCATCGAGGTTTTCCACCAGGCTGATACGCACTTGCTTGAGGCACAGGCGGTAGGCGTTTTCCAGCAGGTTGCCGAGCATTTCGAGCAACGCGCCCTTCTCGATGGGCACTTCGCAGGCCTGCGGTAAATCGAAGGTCACGGTGACCCGCTTGTCGCGGTAAACTTTTTCCAATGTATCGCACAGGCTTTGCACCACCGGTTCCAGGCGGACCTGGTGGCGCACCAGGCCACTTTTACGCAGGCTGGCACGCTGCAGTTGGTAACCGATCTGCTGGCTCATGCGTTCGATCTGCGATTGCAGCACCCACGCCTGGCTACGTTCTTCGGGGCGCTGGGCCATGTCTTCGCTCACGCCCTGCAACACCGCCAGTGGCGTTTTCAGGCTGTGAGCCAAGTCATCGAGGGAGTCGCGGTAGCGCGCACGCTGTTCGCGCTCGCTGTGCAGCAAGCGGTTCAGGGAGCCGGTCAGGCGCAGCAGTTCGCGGGGGTGTTCTTCGCTGAGGCTTTCGCGGGTGCCGCCTTCGATCTGGTCGAGTTCATGGCTCAGGCGTCGCAGGGCTTGCAGGCCCCAGGTCAGGCCCAGCCACAACAGCGTCAACAACACCAGCAAGGCCGCGCCGAACCCGAGGTAGAGGTTCTCGCGCAGGCCTTCGAGGGTCAGTTGGTATTCGCGTACCGGCTGCAGGGCGACAATGCTGAACGCCGCGCTCTTGCCTCCCAGCAGCCGGACCTCGACGTCATACACGAAAAATTCCTGGCCATTGGCCTCGCGAATGCGCGCAAACTCGTTGCCGCGCCCGTCGTAGCGCGGTTTGTAGTTGATGTTTTCTTCCTGGGTCGCCCGCGAGCGCCATACCAGATGGCCTTCACGGTCGTAGATATAACCCAGCAGCCGACTGTCGGTGAGGTTGAAACGCTCATCGGGCAGCTGCGCCGGCATCAGCAGGCGGTTATTGTCGACCCGCGCCGCAGATATCAGGGTGGTCACATCCGACGCCAGGCGCTGTTCGATGGAATCCTGCAACGCCAGGCTGAACGCGCCTTGCATGGCCGGCAACAGGCCGAGCATAAACAGCACGGCCAGGGTGGCGGCCGCCAGCATCAGGCGCACACGTAGCGAACGAATCAACGGCAGCGCTCATTGAACAGGTAGCCCAGGCCACGCACGGTGTCGATCGGCTTGAACCCGGCCGGGCCTTCCAGCTTGCGGCGCAGGCGGCCGACCAGCACTTCGATCACGTTTGGATCGCGCTCGTCGTCATCCGGGTACAGTTGCTCCATCAAACGGTCTTTGGCGACCACTTGTTGATGATGACGCATCAAGTATTCGAGGATCCGATACTCGTAGGCGGTCAGCGCCAAGGGTTGCTCGTCCAGGGAGGCTTGCTTGCGGTTGAGGTCCAGCAGCAGCGGCCCGGCAACGATAGTCGACTGGGTAAAACCGCTGGAGCGGCGCAGCAAGGCGTTCATGCGTGCCTCCAGCTCTTCGAACTGGAACGGCTTGACCACGTAGTCGTCGGCCCCGGCCGCCAAGCCTTCAACCTTGTCCTGCCAGTTGCCGCGGGCGGTGAGGATCAGGATCGGGAAGGTCTTGGTCTGGGTGCGCAACTGGCGAATCAGGTCCAGGCCGCCCATGCCGGGCAGGCCAAGGTCGATGATCGCCAGGTCATGGTTGAATTGGCCGGTCTGGTACAGGGCTTCTTCGGCATTGGCCACGGCTTCGACCACATGCCCGCTGTCGGTCAGGCGGGTAAACAGGTGATGACGCAGCAGCGCCTCATCTTCCACCACCAGCAATTTCATAAGGTTCTCCACTGCAATTCAACTAGCCGACAGGGGGATATCATAGCGGCCCTGCAGCTCTTGGGGGCGCAGTTTTATGCCATTGTAGTGGCCAGTCAGGTGCGCGTAGCCGCTGCGATAGTCGGGTTGCGCAGGGGTAGCGCCCAGGGCCTGGCCCCACGGCGCGGCCTGGGTGCCGGCGTCTTCGAAGCTGACACGATGGATCAGGTTGCTGGATTTCTTGGTTTTCTCGCTGCCAAAGGCCGCAAAGGCGCCATCGGACGCCTGCACGCCGGCAGTGGCGCCGAGCATGGTCAAGGCCAACATCAGCTTTTTGATCGCAGTCATGGTGGTTACCTCATACGCATTTAAGCTGTGGGGCCCAGACTACGCAGGCGCCCCTGAACTCCCCCTGAACAGGCTCTGAACCGCAGCTGAACCGCATCGGGCTATCCACTGGCGCACCAACTCGGCAAAATACCGCGCATGACGCCCCTACCCGCTTGCTGCACCCCACTCGATGATCATTGGCCGTTGCCGGTTTCTTTGCCGGGCACGGTGTTTTTGAGCACGCGATTCGACCCGGCTTTATTGAGCCACGGCGATTTTCAGCGCTGCGATGTGCCGCCGCCCGCGAGCATCCAACGCTCGGTCGCCAAGCGCCAGGCGGAATTTCTCGCCGGCCGCCTGTGCGCGCGCGAAGCGCTGCAACGACTCGATCATCTGCACTGCATCCCGGCCATCGGCGAAGACCGTGCCCCGGTCTGGCCAGGGCATATCAGTGGTTCCATCACCCACAGCACCGGGCACGCTGCGGCGATTGTCGGGCACAAGGCGCAATGGCGCGGGCTGGGCATGGACCTGGAGCATCTGCTGACGGTGGAACGGGCCGAACGCCTGGCCGGGGAAATTCTGACGGCCGATGAGCTCCAGCGCATGGCCGCCCTGCCCCGTGAGCAACACGCCTTGCTGGTGACGCTGACGTTTTCGGTGAAGGAAAGCTTGTTCAAGGCGCTCTATCCGATCGTGCACAAGCGCTTTTATTTCGAGCATGCCGAGGTGTTGGAGTGGTCAGCGGCTGGGAAGGTGCGCCTGCGGTTGCTGACCGATCTTTCGCAAGAATGGAAGCATGGCAAAGAGCTGGAAGGGCAGTTTGTGGTGCAAGGGGAGCAGTTGTTGAGCTTGGTGGCTATCGCAATGTAGGAGCGAGCTTGCTCGCGAAAAACTCACAGGCGCCGCGTTTATTCAGGCAGCACGCGTTATCGTTGAGGTTTTTCGCGAGCAAGCTCGCTCCTACAGTTAGGTTTTCAGGGTTTATCTTGATCCCTGGGCCAGCTCAGGCTGAAACACGCCCCACCCAGGTTATTGCTCTTGCTGATCAGCGCCCGCCCGCCGTGCCAATAGATAATCCGCCGCACGATCGACAAGCCCAGGCCATGCCCGCCAGAAGCGCGGGTACGGCTGTCATCCAAGCGCAGGAACGGCGTGAAGATCCGCTCCCAGGCGCTTTCCGGCACACCAGGGCCGTCGTCTTCCACATCGATGCGACAGCGCACCTGCCCCACCTGATAACTGATCAACACCTGGCCTCTGGCGTGGCGCATGGCGTTACTCACCAGATTTTGCAGGGCACGGTGCAAGTAGCGCGGTTCAGCGTCGACCCAGGCGTCATCCCAATGTGCCGAAGACAGGCAAATACCCCGAGTGACGGTGACCTGCGGGCGCAATGGCGATAATTCGCCAATCACCTGATCGAGCAATGCATCAAGGTCTACGCGCTGGAAATTCAGCTCCGGCGCACCCTGTTCCAAGCGCGCATAAGTGAGCATCTCGTCCACCAGGCCATCGAGGTCCTGGATATCGCCATCCATGCCTTCCAGGTATTTGCGCCGCGCCTCGGGCGTGGCGGCGTCACCGATCATCTCCAGGCCAAAACGCAGGCGCGCGACGGGTGTGCGCAACTCGTGGGAGACCGCGCGCACCAGCTCACGCTGAATCGCCAGCAATTGCTGCAGGTGCTCGGCCATGCCATTGAAAGCTGCCGCCAGCCGCCCGACCGAGTCTGCACCGCGCGCGGGTACGCGCACTTCCAGGTTGCCCTTGGCGATACGCGTAGCCGCCGCCTCAAGGCCTTTGAGCCGACGCTCAAGTTGACGCACCAGCAGATAGACGATCAAGCCGATCAGGGTCAGGCCGATCAAGGTGATCAGGATCAGCCATTGCGCCGGGTACGGGTTCATCTGGTACAGCGGGCCGATCTCCAGTACCCACGGGGTGCCGACCATGCCGGCAAACACGCGAATCGAATCGCCGCCCTTGCCCAGCGCCATCACCGTATCGCCCTCCGCCACGCGACGACGCTGGTCGTCGTCCATGTCGGCCTGGTCAAGGGCCATCAGGTGCATTTCAAAACCAAAACCCTTGGCGTGTTTGATGTCGGCCAGGCGCTGGGGCTGTTCGGCCACCGGGAAACGCACCAGTTCGTCGGCCAGCAGGTAAATAGTCGCACGGGCCAATTGCTCGCTGATCTGCTGCACTTCGCCCGTGAGCACCAATTGCTCTTGCTCGCTGACTAACCGCAGCACTCGCGCCGCATGAGGCCCGGTCTGCTCAACCAGGACCTGGCCGCGTTGCAGGCGGTTGCGCTGGCCCAGGTCCAATTGCGCATCGGTGAACGTGCGCAGCTCTAGCGGGATGCCCAGCAAGCGCTCCCACACCGCCAAGGCGCGCTGCCGTTCAATGGTGCTCATGGGTTGCAGGTTATCGCCCATCAACGCAAAGGTGCCGTGGGCCAGGCGCTCACGGTACTGGCCGCTGCGCACGTCATTAAGCAGGTGCAGTGCCAGAGCGCCGAGCAACGCCACCAGGATCAGCGCCGCGCACATGCCGCCGTAGATGCGCAGGAAGATCGAGTTCACAGCGGCATATCGGCAGCGGCTTCGGGGACGAACAGGTAGCCTTTGCTGCGGATGGTCTTGATCAGGCGTGGGTGGAGCGGATCGTCGCCGATCTTTGGCCGAATGCGCGAGATACGCACGTCAATGGAGCGATCCTGGCCGTCATAGCCGATACCACGCAGCGCTATGAAGATTTCTTCGCGGGACAGGATGCGCCCGGCGTTCGCAACCAGCAGCCACAGCAAGTCGAATTCAGCGCTGGTCAGTTCGATGCTGCTCTCATGCAACCAGGCTTCGCGCAAGGCATTGTCCACCACCAGTGGGCCAAACTGCAGGCGGCGTTGATGTTCCATTGCGGGCGGCAACACCGGCTCGCTGCGGCGTAGCAGCGCCTGGATACGCGCCAGCAACAACCGCGGGCGCACGGGTTTGCACACGTAGTCGTCGGCGCCCATGTCGAGGCCCAGCACCTGGTCCATGTCGTCGGTGCGCGCGGTAAGCATCAGGATCACGCCGTCATAGCGCTCGCGCACTTTACGGCAGATGCTCAGGCCGTCTTCGCCGGGCAGCATCAGGTCGAGGATCACCAGGTCCGGCTGCTCGGCGATGATGCGCGCCGCGGCCTTGGCACCATCGCCTTCCACCGACACACGCAGGCCGTTGCTTTCCAGGTACTCACGGGTCAACTCGGCGAGTCGCTCGTCGTCCTCGACGATCAGTATCTGCCAGGCTTCTTGCTCCATGCGCTACCTCGGTTCTCTATTGTAGGAGCGAGCTTGCTCGCGAAGAACGCAAGGGCACCGCGGTTATCCGGGTTTACCGCATTATCGTTGACGATTTTCGCGAGCGAGCTCGCTCCTACAGTTGTCATATGGAGCAAGCACGCTATCGCCCAGATCAAGGCCGATTGTAGCCATGCACCGGCCCTTGAACACAAGCCGGGAAATCCATTCGGTCATGGCGATTTTTTGTGGTAGGGTTCGCGCCCTCAAAATTCCCGCCGGCAGTTTCTACCCGGGAATATTCGGTGACAAACGGTGTAATCCAGTAGTAATGCGGCCTACACGGGTGTTCCATGATTCATACACATTTTACCCACAGCGTTATCCACAGGTAGTGCGTTGCTAAGCCCCCAAAAACGCATTATCTTGTACCTCGGCGCTAAAAAAACCCTACATGTAGGGTTTTCAGCGAAAAGACCAAACACAGATCAGACAAGAAACTCAAGCGCTTTCTTGCTCGCGTTTGGTTGAACCAAAGCATTTTTTGAAAGCCCAAACCGCGCACGCGGATGGCGGCCGTTTTCCAACCCGATTGGCAGAAAACGGTACGGGTGTTGCAGGGCTTGAATGGGGCCACTGTCACCCACCAGGAATACGGCGAAGGGCTCCCCGGCCCCGAACCAAAGACTTCGGCATGGAAGCGGCGCGATGAGCTCCCTTCCTCCTGTCCCGAAGTTGTTATGCCAGGCCCAGGCCTGCTGTAAGTGCTTCAGGACGGAACGGTGGGCACCGTGATGGTGCCCAAATAAATATAGAATGTGGAGACACCCCCTCATGCAAACCGACACAACTCGCGAGAACCCGCAGGGCTCCGTGCCGCAGGCCGCTGATTCGAACCTGGATCTGTCCGCCACTGCACCTGGCCAACTGCGCGTGATCAAGCGTAACGGCACTGTCGTTCCTTATACCGATGACAAAATCACCGTCGCCATCACCAAAGCGTTTCTTGCAGTTGAAGGCGGCACCGCTGCCGCTTCGTCACGCATCCACGACACCGTTGCACGCCTGACCGAACAGGTCACCGCGACCTTCAAGCGTCGCATGCCATCGGGCGGCACTATCCATATCGAAGAAATCCAGGACCAGGTAGAACTGGCCCTGATGCGTGCCGGCGAGCAAAAAGTGGCCCGCGACTACGTGATCTACCGTGACTCGCGCGCCAAGGAGCGTGCAGTACGTTCTCCGGCCGAAGAAGCCGCCGTACAAGCGCACCCGTCGATCCGCATCACCCTGGCCGACGGCAGCTTCGCACCGCTGGACCTGGGCCGCCTGAACACCATCATCACCGAGGCCTGCGAAGGCCTGGAAGAAGTCGATGGTGACCTGATCCAGCGCGAAACCCTGAAGAACCTGTACGACGGCGTGGCCCTGACCGACGTCAACACCGCCCTGGTGATGACCGCCCGTACCCTGGTCGAGCGTGAGCCGAACTACTCGTTCGTGACCGCCCGCCTGCTGATGGACACCCTGCGTGCCGAAGGCCTGGGCTTCCTGAAAGTCGCCGACAGCGCCACTCACCACGAGATGGCCGACCTGTACGCCAAGGCCCTGCCGGCCTACATCGCCAAAGGTATCGAATTCGAATTGCTGAACCCGATCCTGGCCACCTTCGACCTGGAAAAACTCGGCAAGGCGATCAACCACGAGCGTGACCAGCAGTTCACCTACCTGGGCCTGCAAACCCTGTACGACCGTTACTTCATCCACAAGGACGGCATCCGCTTCGAACTGCCGCAAGTGTTCTTCATGCGCGTGGCCATGGGCCTGGCGATCGAAGAGAAGAACAAAGAAGACCGTGCGATCGAGTTCTACAACCTGCTGTCGTCCTTCGACTACATGTCGTCGACCCCGACCCTGTTCAACGCCGGCACCCTGCGTCCACAGCTGTCGAGCTGCTACCTGACCACCGTGCCGGATGACCTGTCGGGCATCTACCACGCGATCCACGACAACGCCATGTTGTCCAAATTCGCCGGTGGCCTGGGCAACGACTGGACCCCAGTGCGTGCACTGGGCTCGTACATCAAGGGCACCAACGGCAAGTCCCAGGGCGTCGTACCGTTCCTGAAAGTGGTGAACGACACCGCCGTTGCCGTGAACCAGGGTGGCAAGCGCAAAGGCGCTGTATGTGCCTACCTGGAAACCTGGCACATGGACATTGAAGAGTTCATCGAGCTGCGCAAGAACACCGGTGATGACCGTCGTCGTACCCACGACATGAACACCGCCAACTGGATCCCTGACCTGTTCATGAAGCGCGTCTTCGATGACGGCAAGTGGACCCTGTTCTCGCCATCCGAAGTGCCGGACCTGCACGACCTGACCGGCAAGGCCTTCGAAGAGCGCTACGAGTACTACGAAGCCCTCACCGAGTACCCAGGCAAGGTCAAGCTGTTCAAGACCATCCAGGCCAAAGACCTGTGGCGCAAAATGCTGTCCATGCTGTTCGAAACCGGCCACCCATGGTTGACCTTCAAGGACCCATGCAACCTGCGCAGCCCGCAGCAGCACGTGGGCGTGGTCCACAGCTCGAACCTGTGCACCGAGATCACCTTGAACACCAACAAGGACGAGATCGCCGTTTGCAACCTGGGCTCGATCAACCTGCCGAACCACATCGTCAACGGCAAGCTGGACACCGCCAAGCTGGAGCGTACCGTCAACACCGCCGTACGCATGCTCGATAACGTCATCGACATCAACTACTACTCGGTGCCACAGGCGCAGAACTCCAACTTCAAGCACCGTCCGGTTGGCCTGGGGATCATGGGCTTCCAGGACGCGTTGTACCTGCAGCACATCCCTTACGGTTCCGATGCAGCGGTCGAGTTCGCCGACAAGTCCATGGAAGCGGTCAGCTACTACGCGATCCAGGCTTCCTGCGACCTGGCCGACGAGCGCGGCGCCTACGAGACGTTCCAGGGTTCGCTGTGGTCCAAGGGCATCCTGCCGCTGGATTCGCAACAGATCCTGATCGAAGCCCGTGGCCAGAAGTACATCGACGTCGACCTGAACGAAACCCTGGACTGGGCCCCGGTACGTGCCCGTGTGCAGAAGGGTATTCGTAACTCCAACATCATGGCCATCGCACCGACCGCCACCATCGCCAACATCACTGGCGTGTCGCAGTCGATCGAACCGACCTACCAGAACCTGTATGTGAAATCGAACCTGTCGGGCGAATTCACCGTGATCAACCCGTACCTGGTTCGCGATCTGAAGGCCCGTGGCCTGTGGGACTCGGTCATGATCAACGACCTGAAGTACTACGACGGTTCCGTGCAGCAGATCGAGCGCATCCCGCAAGAACTCAAAGAGCTCTACGCGACCGCCTTCGAAGTGGACACCAAGTGGATCGTTGACGCCGCCAGCCGTCGTCAGAAGTGGATCGACCAGGCCCAGTCCCTGAACCTGTACATCGCCGGCGCTTCGGGCAAGAAGCTGGACGTGACCTACCGCATGGCGTGGTACCGTGGCCTGAAAACCACTTACTACCTCCGTGCCCTGGCCGCCACCAGCACCGAGAAGTCGACCATCAACACCGGCAAGCTGAACGCAGTGTCCAGCGGCAACCACGGTGATGACTCGGTACTCGCAGCGCCAGCCGGCCCGGCGCCGGTGCCAAAGGCCTGCGCCATTGACGAGCCGGATTGCGAAGCTTGCCAATAGGGTTCATAAGTTTTAAAACGTATACATTCTAGAAGTTATATCCCTCTAACCCCAATGGAACTAAGGGGTTAGAGGGTTTACTTGTCGTATACCGCTACCTATACTCCCCGGCCAAACTAGCTCACAGGTCGGAAGCGTATACTTTGGTCAGCTATTCCCTCAGATCTTTCACCGCGTCAGACGACCTACCCATGGCAGTGCTCGTTGACCACGAAGGTCGTCCTCCCTTCCTTCCAAATGTGTATGCCACTCTCCGATATCGAGATGTGGGCTTCGCCGTAACCACCATTGAAAAAGTGCTCCGTACCCTGGGCATGGCGTACCTGTGGGCGACTACCTGGAAACTTGACCTTGACGCAGCGTTGCGCTCAGAAACGTTCCTCTCGGTCGAGCAATGCGAAGATCTAGCTTTCTTCCTTCGTATGGATCGGGGCGCGCAAGACCAACTGGTAGCAGAGTCTCTGCAAACTCGGCCTCGTAAAATTGTGCGACTGGAACAGGTACGCAGCGGGGGTGCCCCGAACGCACCCAGAACATTGATTTCCGCAGTGGAGGGTGGATACAGAATCCGCACAGTGGCGAACTTTCTGGAGTTCAATCATGAGCGCATTAACCCAAAGGCATCCGAGAAGCCAAGGAAAGACCTTTCAAAAGCACGAGAAAGGGCCATTGCCGCGTTGCGAGCTCAAGAGCCAAGGGCTGTGCCATCAGACGAGGGAGACGCTCCGGAAGGGCTTTTGGAAGAGCTTATGGATGCCATCGATGCCGCCTTCGAGCCGGGATCCGAGACCAACCCCTTTCAGTCGGACTTTCACCAATACCGAAATCACCTGATATACCGAATCTTCAACGATACGGCGATCAGACGCAGTGAGCTTCGGTACATCAGGGTGGAAGACATCAACCATGCTACCCGCCGCGTGAAAGTGCGGGTATCAAAAACCATTGCGAGAACGCTGCCAATAACCGAGCAGACAGCATACGAATTCCATCAATTCGTCATGAACCACTGGGCGAAAATCCCGGCGAAAGCGCGAAAACATGGCTACCTCTTCACGACCAGCAAAGGCGATCACCTTTCTGTAGAAGCAATTAACTTGGCGTTCAGAGAGCTCCGCCGCAAAAACAGCTTGCCCACAAGTATTGCTCCACATGCATTACGCCGGACTTGGAATGATCGTCTGAGCAGAAAGATTGACAGCCTTCCTCCTGAAGAGCGGATGAAGCCAGAAGAAGAAAAACAGGTCAGGAACCGCCTCAATGGCTGGTCGAAAAAGTCCAAAATGGAAGAGCGTTATGCCCGAAGGCACATCCGTGAAAAAGCGGACAAAATTGCCGAAGACTTGGCTAACGATCTGAATAAAAAGAAAGAAGATTCCTCTAAATGACCTACGCAAACAACGCCATTAATAATCAACCAGCATCGCCAAGTGCAAAAAATGGCAGAGTCGTTCTATTGGACGGTCGTATAATTGAAATTCAAATGGGCCAAATCCTGCGAATCAATGACCGCGACGGCAACTCGAATCCTATGCGCCTTGACAGTTTAAGGCCCGGCAACATATTGCACGAAAGCATATATGCCTCAATTAAAACGACCTTATCTACTCATAGCCTTTCTTACAATAGAACGATCCTGTATGCCATTAGAAATTGGTTCGAACTGCCAGAAATGGCTTCCAAAGATTATATTGATATCTCAGAAATAAATTCTCTAAACAAAGTCCCATTAAGTTATAGGGCCTTTGTAATACCTTTGCTTCGCCGTATTTCAGATCTTAGCTTGCCAGGATTGTCAGATTCGGTTCTCGACTTTCTTGAACATCCATATAAGTGGGAAGAAAAGAGCACCGGCGCCTACTTTGGTTTAATTACCAATGACCCCGAAAAGGGTGCGCTTACCGAGCAGGAAATTCACAACGTTCATCATGAGCTCAATCGGGCGTATTCAAACGGGACAATCAGTCAAGCCGACTACACCATTTGTTGGTTCTTTATTGGAACAGGCGTTAGGCCGTCTCAAGCCCATAGGATGAACAAGAAAGATGTCATCATCCACAGCAAGAGCGGTATGGAGGTGACACTAAAGGTTCCATTAGCCAAAGGAGAAATGACTGCGTCTCTAGAACATTGGTTGCGTCGAGCACCTACGGTGCTCGCGGAGTGTTTGATTAGCTACCTAGACAAGCATCCGCCAGCGAACCTGGCTGGCATTGACGATCCGTTATTCGATGAGCTTTCCTCTCAAGCTCTGGGGCATCGTATGAGCTCAGTTATTCGAAAGCTGGATACATACTCAGAGCGCCTCGGAACCAAGATCGCAATCACCCCATATCGCTTTAGGTACACCCTTGCCACCAGGGCTCTGGCCCAAGGGGCTTCGGACTATGAAGTGGCGCGTTTGCTCACCCACCGAAGTACCTCATGTATCCAATACTACCGGGCATCCATGCCTGAGCTCCAAATGCCTATCCGAGAGGCGCTGGGCAAAGAAATGGGATACTTCGCACGGGCATTTCAAGGCAAGCCTATTTCAGGGCTGCACGAAGCGACCAGGGCCGGGGATCCTGACGCCGTTATCACGGACTTCATGAGGCTGATGGGAATGCCTGTTGGTGCATGTGGAACCCGCGCCGAATGCCACCAGAACGCTCCCGTCGCCTGCCTAGCTGGGTGCGCCCATTTCGAGCCTTTGCTGAGTGCACCCTGGGAAACCTTGATGTCATCTCTGGTAGCGGATCAAGAGGTCGAAACGGAGCCGAGGATCCGCCAGATCAATCACAGTGCAATGTCTGCGATTCAACAAATCATCACGATCCGCGACACATCAGAAGAAGTAATTTAAATGGGCGAAATCGTACATTTTGTTGGCAGAGACGCACTGAGTTCCCGAGAGAATCTGGAGCTATTCATTTCGCACGCCAAAGCAAACTTTCCTTTTACTAATATCGATTGGGAAAGTAATAGCTGGGACATCACTACTTTTAACATTGGGAGAGCGCAGGGAAAACTGAAGAAAGTTGCGCACTTCAAGTCAATGCGAGACGAATCTAGAAGCCGGTCAATCGTTCAAGTTCCTTTTGAAAAGGACTTCCTGTGCTTTGCAAAGGCGACATTCAGTGAGGTGATGCGCCGATTGCGTCTCGCTGAATTCAAACGGCACCTATACGCGCTCCAAGCCATTGAACAGGCACTGATTGACTCCAAACTCAGACCATGCGTTACCCAGCTAACTCCTTTCGTACTTGATAAGGCCTGTGATTTATTGACAGCTAGGTTCACTGACTCTTGGACTACGGCAAGGGTTCTGGAAAGGATCGTGACAGAGGTGGTTAACCCCGCACGACTTACACCAAGTCTATTGGAGTGGCGAAGCCCGATCCAATACAAGGCCCCGGTCAGAAACGACAGGATTGCTACCAAAGAATCCGATAAAGCTGTGGCAAGACTTCCGTCTCTAGAATCGATCCTGGCACTGGCAGAAATCCATCACACCAGCACCAACGTGTCAGATAAGCTGACAACTGCTTTTGTGTCTCTTGCCATGTATGCCCCGAGCCGGTCAGCTGAAATTTTAAGCCTTCCAGTAGACTGTCTCCGTTCAGCAGATACAAAAGACGGCCCTATTATGGGCATTGCATGGGCTCCAGCAAAAGGCGCAGGGGCGATGACCAAGTTCGCTGCCTCCGATGAGTTTGAGGCTGTGGTGAAAGAGACCGTCAGATACTTGATTGAACTTGGAGCTCCAGCACGCACCGCCGCAGCCTGGTATGCAAAAAACCCTAACGACATCTACCTTCCGCCTGACCTAGAGCACCTTCGTGGGCTGCCGATAACATTACTTGAGGCAGCAAAAATCCTCGGAAAAGAAACGGCTATCCATAGCAGCAAGGCAAAGAATTATGGACTCATAAAGACGGGCGAGATAACCCATGACCAGTCGCGATTGGAAGAAGGACTCAAATCTGGAAGTGCACCACTCTACGAGTTCAAATCGTTGGAAAAGTTTGCGCTCGGAAAGCTCCCTGCCGCCTTTCCGATCCTTGATGGGCATACCGGGCTAAAGTGGCACGAAGCACTATTCATGTTTCCAGAGAACATCCTCAGGCCAAACGCTGAGCCGCTGCTGTACGTCCCCTCATCGTTGTCGACCAATCAGTTCAATAATCAGCTAGGAGCCAATCCTGGCGGCGTTACGACGTTCAGTCGGAATAACAAGGTGAACCCCGACGGGAGCACTATCAGCATTACCACGCACGACTTCCGCCACTTGCTGAATACCCTCGCCCAAAGCAAGCACCTCAGTGAGTCTCTCATTGCTTTTTGGTCTGGTCGCAAAAACGTAAAACAGAACGAATGGTACGACCACCTGCCTCAAGAGGCCTTCATTGAGGCCTATCTGAAGCTTGGGGCCAAACAGCGGCCACTCCAGGTCGAGGGGCATCTGGAAGCCAAAGTGAATTCGATTGCAATTGCTCACGGCCTCACCCGAGAGCAGGCGCTTAAGCTGGAGCTAGGAGCGACTCACCGCACCCGCTACGGCATTTGCCGTCATGATCACGCACTCACCCCATGCCCCAAGGATAAGGACTGCGTGAGCTGTGGAGAGCACACGTTTGTGAAGGGCGACAAACGCCATCACGACGAGGCCGAGTTCCAATTCAAGCTCCACGAAAAAGCTGTCGCGGATGCTGAAGCGGCTTACGAACGTGGTGAGCCAGGCGCATCAAGGTGGCTGAAGCTTCACCAGCCTAAACTCGAACGATGGCGCCTTGTTCTGACCAAGCTGAACGATCCAACCATTGCTGATGGAACGTTTATCACATTGCCACCTCCTGACAACTCGCAGTCAAAGGCTGGGCTGGCCCAAGCCGTGAGGATCGTTAATCTAGACGCAAAAGCGCCAAAGAAATCTGAGGCAGAAGTCGATGACGATGTGGACGCCGACGAGAAGTTGCTACTGGACATGGGGTTTTTCTAAATGGGTGCGCCAAAGCTAAATGACGCCGGGATCGACAAGGCTGTACGCCTGCTGGACGGCTGGGTCGGGCTACTTACTTGGGATCGCTATCTAGCCATGCTAGAGGTAGAAATCGGCCACAAGTACACCAAGGCTGCGATGCTCCGGCAGCCACGCATCAAATCTGCCTGGGATCATGCCAAAGAGCACGCCAAGGATGACAACGGCGTAGTAAGGGTTTCTCGAAGCGCGGTTGAGACGGATAAGGCCCTGGAACGCGTCAGGCTTCTAGAGGCCCGCGTAGAGCGCCTGACACGTGAAAACAATGCTCTTCTGGAGCAGTTTGTTCGGTGGAGCCACAACGCTGTCAGGGGAGGTCTCACCTTGGATGACCTCGACCGCCCGTTGCCATATGCCAAGCCAAAAGAAATCCGGTAGACAGCAGGATGGCGTGTCGGAGCTACACCTCTAGAATGATGGTGGGCCCTAACGGTTCTACCGAAGCATTGATTTGGACGACGACGTCGAATGACGCGTCGTTGTCGGCCAGAACCCTTCTGAACACGCCCTGAATGTGCGCTTTAATCTCATCACGCTTGGCCGCAGCGTCTTGCCCGTTTACCTCTAAACTCACAGAAAAAGATGAGGTAGTCGGATCGGGCATACGCCACCCATCGACCGAAAGATCAAGGAGCTTCAATCTGACACTCGCCGCAAGGGAAACGGCGGCCTCGCTTCCATCCACTGGTCGGATCTTGTAGGCAAGGTGAAAGCGTTGGGTTGTCATAGTCTCGTCGCTACTCTTTGATTTACGTCGTGAGCTTACCCCAAGCCTAGATGCCCCCAATGCCCCCCAATGCCCCCAATGCCCATGGTTAACGATAGATTGGCTCTGCTGGCAAGAGAGAATTCGGAAAGATCAGCCTGAATGATGAAAATTTTCGAGGTCATAATCTGAATTTTTTAGCGTATACTTTCGCCACCAAAAGCAGCTCAAAAACTGCAAATGTATACGTTTTCACGATTGAGCAATGGCAAAAAATCTGCAAAACCCTTATGAGTACGGCGCGAAACCGATGTATACGCTCCCATACATAACGCTTTTGTCAGTAAGCTGAACCTGCCCTGGGTTTAACCACCCGAGGCAGAAAAGCCCCCGATACACCTAGGGTGTATCGGGGGCTTTTTCTTGGGCGGGCATAAAGCCCTTGTTGCGGTATTGCTGTTCGGTCAATACCTGGATGGACAGCGTGAAGCAGATGCAAATGTGGGAGGGGGCTTGCTCCCGATAGGGTGTCAGTCAATGGATACTTGGCTGATTCACCGCTATCGGGGGCAAGCCCCCTCCCACATTTTAAAGCGCTAACCTATCAGGTCATCTGAATGATGGTCTGCATGATGGTGCTTTGGGTGGAGATGGTCTTGGCGTTCGCCTGGTAGTTGCTCTGGGCCTTGATCAGGTCCACCAGCTCGTTGGTCAAGTTGACGTTGGAGTTCTCCAGGGAACTGGCCTTGATCGACCCCAGAGTGCCAGATTCCGGTGCGTCGTAGCCCGGCTGGCCCGACGCGAAGGTCTCTTTCCAGGTCGTACCGCCGGCGGGCTGCAGGCCCTGCTCGTTGTTGAAGCTGGCCAGGGAAATCTGGCCGATGGCCTTGCTCTGCTGGTTACTGAAGGTGGCGAAGAGCACGCCGCTGCCATCGATCTTCAGGCCGGTGATCTGGCCGGTGGCGTAACCATCTGTGACCGGCGGGTTACGGTAGCTGGCCGAGTTGTACTGGGTGACGGTGCCCATGTTGATGGCGATGCCATCCTTGTTAGCCGTCGCATCGTTAGCTTTCCATACTCCATCGGTCACCGTGCCAGGTACCCAATCCTTGATGGTCAAGGTGTTACCGGCAACACCGCCGGTCACGATGCTCTTGAGGTTACCAGCACCATCGAAGCTCAACGTCGACGGCACAGGCGCCTTCACGTCAGCACCGGTACCGGTAGGAGCCGAACCATCAGGATTGCGGCCATCGATCAAGGTGTAGGCCTGCCACTGGTTGGCATCGGTTTTGACCAAGTACTGCACCATCGGGTGCGCATTGCCCTGGGAGTCGTACAAGGTGGTGCTGTATTGCGTGGTGAAGCTTTCGGACTTGGTTGGATCAAACGGGTTCTTGGACTGATCGATCACCGGCGACGAGGAGTTCAGGTTGCTGGAAGAGTCCACCTTGGTAGACGCCTTCGGCGGCAGGTTCGCCAGGTTCAGCTGCAGGTCAACCAGGCCGCCTTTGGTGATTTTGCCATTCTCGTCCGCGGCATAGCCTTGCAGGCGCGAGGTGCCGGTATTGTTGGTGATATAGCCGTCTTTGTCCGCACGGAAAGCACCGCTACGGGTGTATTCCAGCGAACCGTCGCTGCCCTTCTGCACGAAGAAGCCACCACCCTGGATCGCCATGTCGAGGATGCCGCCACTCCCGTTGACGTCGCCCTGGGTGAACTGCTGGGACACCGCCGCCAGGTTCACACCGTTGCCGATGCTGTTCTGGCCGGTGCCCAGCTTGGAGGCCGCGTAGATATCCGCGAATTCCGCACGGGATGACTTGAAGCCAGTGGTCGCGACGTTGGCGATGTTGTTGCCGGTCACGTCCAGTTGTTTGTTGGCCGCATAGAGGCCGCTAAGGCCGATGTTAAAAGACATGTTTCTCTCCTCTGCCGTATTTAGCCGGCTCTATGTACCGATAGTCTGAATTTGCGACAGCTTGACGCTGCCCATGCCGCCTGCAAGGTTGAGCAGCATTTCGCCGCCGGTCTTGCTCAGGGTCACGCTGGTGACCGTGGCTGGTAGCGAGGTGGTCAGGGCCACCGCGTCACCTTTGTCGTTCTTGGTGGAGGCATTGAAGGTGTAGGTGCCGGCTGGGGCGACCTCACCCTTGTCGTTCTTGCCGTCCCAGATAAAGCTCTGGCTGCCGGCACTCTGCGCGCCCATATCCACGGTGCGTACGACGTTGCCGTCCTTGTCGGTGATCTTGACGGACACGTTGCCCACCGCCGATGGCACCGCCACTGAACCGTTCATGCTCTTGCTGGTATCCACCATGGCTTTGTCGGTCTGGATAATGATCGACCGCCCCACCAGCGACGAAGCCTGCAGCGCTTGAGAAGAGCTGAAGTTGCTGGAGATGTTGTTCACCGAGTCGTTCAGGGTGTTGATGCCTTCCAGGCTGCTGAACTGGGCAAGCTGGGCCACGAACGCGCCGTTGTCCTGGGGCGACAGCGGGTTCTGGTTTTTCAGCTGGGTCACCAGCAACTGCAGGAATGCGTCCTTGCCCAGCGCCTGGTTACCCGTGGCCGCTTTGGAAACATTCGAGACATTGTTCGACGCGTCCTTGACCTTGGAGTTGAACAGGTCCTGGACAGCCGTGTTGTTTGACGTATCAACGATGGCCATTATTTGGCGCCCCTTATCACTGACCCAGGGTCAGGACCTTCTGCATCATGGTTTTGGCGGTGTTCATCATTTCCGCGTTGGTCTGGAACGAGCGGCTGGCGGAAATCATGTCAGCCATTTCCTCGACCACGTTGACGTTGGGGTAGTAGACGTAACCCTTTTCGTTCGCGGCAGGATGGTTGGGCTCGTAACGGGCCTCCAGGTTGCTCTGGTCTTCGACCACGCCCAACACCTGCACGCCGGAGCCGGCTGCGTCCTGATTCTGGAACAGCGACTCGCTGCCGCCTGCCTGGCCACCCTGGAACATGGTGGCGAATACCGGATGGCGGGCGCGATAGGTCTGGTCAATGCTCGAGGAGACGGTCTCGGCGTTGGCGATGTTACTGGCGACGGTGTTCAAACGCGTGGTCTGCGCGCTCATGCCACTGCCGGCAATATTGAAAACACTGGACAGGGACATGGCTTACTCTCCGCGCAGGGCTGACATCAGCCCTTTGAATTTGCTGTTGAGCAGGGTGAAGCTGGCTTGGAAGTTCACCGAGTTTTCGGCGTAGTTCGATTGCTCCAGCTGGGCGTCAACGGTGTTCTGGTCGATCGACGGCTGCATCGGCGTGCGATACAGCAGCGACTCGTCACCATTGCCCAGGCCTTGCGCTTCGATATGACGGCTATTGGTCATGTTCAAGGCGAAGGTGCCGTTCTTGGTCTTGTCCTGTTGTGCGGCGAGCACGGCGGAGAAGTCCAGGTCCCGAGCTTTGTAGTTCGGGGTGTCGGCGTTGGCGATGTTGTTGGCCAGGACTTCGGCACGCTGGGCGCGGAAGCCCAGGGCTTGTTCGTGGATACCGAGCGCTTTATCGAAGCTGATGCTCATGGCGGAAACCTTTAGGCTGACCTGCTGTTCGTTAGCAGGGTTATAGCAAGGTGTATGCCAAACTTGCGAGAGCCCCGTATATCAAGGGTTTCGAAGGGAGTTGCCGGCGACTATGCCAGAAAAGCGGCAAGCGATTTCCGCGTAGTGCCAGTAAAGCGGCAATGGGCAGTTGCCGCTTTACGCCAGCTTGCCGAGAAAACAAATGTGGGAGCTGGCTTGCCTGCGATGGCGGAGTGCCTGCCGACCTATTCGTCGACTGACAAAACGCTATCGCGGGCAAGCCCGGCTCCCACAGTTTTATTGCATACACCCAGGCTACTTGGCCTGGTAGATGATCCCCGGGCTGCATTGCACCATTTGGAAGTGATCCGGCAGCCCATTGAGCGCCTCGGAAGCACCGAGGAACAGATAACCTCCGCGCTTGAGCGTGCCATGGATACGCAGCAGGATGTCTTTCTTCACTTCAGCGGAGAAATAGATCAGCACATTGCGGCAGAACACCATGTCGAACTTGCCCAGGCTGGCGTAGCTGTCGAGCAGATTGAACGAGCGGAATTCGACGCGATTCTTGATCGGCGCCTTGATCGCCCAACGCCCCGCCCCTTTGGGATCGAAGTAACGTTGAAGGCGCTCCTGGGACAAGCCTCGGCCCAACGCCAGGCTGTCGTACTCACCGGTCTTGCAGTTGGTGAGCATAGTGCCGGACAAGTCCGTGGCCACAATTTGCGCGCCGGCTTTCAACTGGCCCATGTTGGTCCGCTCGAACTCGTCGATGGACATCGAGATCGAGTACGGCTCCTGCCCCGAGGAACAGGCCGCCGACCAGATACGCAGGCGCTGGCCCGGGCTGGCCTTGATGGCTTCCGGCAAGACTTTGTTCTTGAGCACTTCAAAGGGATAGGTATCGCGAAACCACAAGGTTTCGTTGGTAGTCATGGCATCGACCACCATTTCCTTGAGCCCACTGCGCGGCTGCCCCTGGATCCGCTGGACCAACTCACCCAGGGACTTGATGCCCTGCTGTTCCATCAGCTTGTTGAGACGGCTGGATACCAGGTACTGCTTGTTTTCACCGAGCAATATGCCACAGGCTTTTTCCAGGAAGACCCGGAACTGTTCGAAATCCAAATTACCCGTAGACAATGATGCCGCCTCTTAAATCGTGTGACCGCCAGGGGAAATCCCCTAGCCGTGATCTGCTGCCTTGATCCGGTCGACTACCCGGGATGCGAGGTCATCAGGACGGAACTTGGCCAGAAAGTCATCCGCACCGACCTTCTTGACCATTGCCTGATTGAATACCCCCGACAACGAAGTATGCAGGATGATATGCAACTTTTGCATGCGTGGATCGTTACGTATTTCGGCCGTGAGCGTGTAGCCATCCATTTCCGGCATCTCGATGTCAGAGATCATCATCAAGAATTCTTCTTCAGGCCTCTTGCCTTCGTCTGCCAGCTTGCGCAGGTAATCCAAGGCCTGGCGGCCATCATTGAGCGCTACCACCTCAACCCCGACCGTTTGCAGGCAACGCGTGACCTGCTTGCGCGCTACAGAAGAGTCATCCACGGTCAACACACGCAGCGAAACCGCCTTGTGTGCCGTTTCGGCATCCACCACCCCGACGGAAATGGTTTCCGAGGTGGGGGCCACTTCGGCGAGGATCTTCTCCACGTCGATGATTTCCACCAACTGGTTATCGACCCGCGTCACCGCCGTCAGGTAGTGATCGCGCCCCGTGCCCTTGGGCGGCGGATGGATTTCTTCCCAGTTCATATTGACGATGCGCTCCACCGATCGCACCAGGAAACCCTGGGTCTTGGTGTTGTATTCGGTGATGATCACGAAGGGGTTCTGGCGGTCTTGCAAACCCGCGGCCCCCGTGGCCATGGCCAGGTCAAGAATCGGAATGGTCGCGCCACGGATGTTGGCCACGCCGCACACCACTGGACTGGACTTGGGCATGATCGTCAACTTGGGACATTGCAGCACTTCACGCACTTTAAACACGTTGATGCCATACAACTGTTTGCCATCCAGGCGGAAAAGCAACAACTCCAGGCGATTCTGCCCTACCAGCTGTGTGCGCTGGTTTACTGAATCCATTACACCTGCCATGCCCAGACTCCTAAATCCTAGGGGTACGACGCGTACCCAACACTAAACGGCACGAGCTTTGCTATTTACTGAGTATGGATATTAAAACGACAGTTTCCCGACACCCTGGCCGCTCACGCTACCGTAGACTGCTCTGCGCCGCGATGGCACTGCTTGTCTCGGGCCTGGGCGTCACGGCCCGTGCCGACAACGTCACCCTGCCTGATCTACTTATCGGCGTCACCCAAGGCTTTCTTGAGTTCACTGTAGAAGATTATCTGGCGACTACCCAGACGCCGGGGCGTTATGAAATTCAGGTCAACCAGTTGGACCCTCGCTTGCGCATGCCAATGTGCGACAAGGAATTGACAGCCACTCTGGAAAGCCCCGCCCAGCCCATCGGTCGTGTGACCGTAAAGGTACGCTGTGAGGGCGCCTCGCCCTGGACGGTTTTCGTACCAGCTCAGGTCAAGCTGTATCGCGATGTGGTGGTAGTGGCGCGACCGTTGAAGCGCACGGGCATCATCGGCTACGACGACGTGGCGTTGCGCGAGCGGGATATCAGCTTGATCAACCAGGGCTACCTGACGTCGCTGGACCAGGCCGTCGGGCAGAAACTCACGCGGCCAGTGGTCACCGACCAAGTCCTCACGCTGGTTCATCTGGAACAGGCCGAGGTGATTCGCAAGGGTGACCAGGTGGTAATTTCCGCCAGCAGCGGCGGCCTGAACGTCAGGATGCCGGGCGAGGCGCTGTCAAATGGCGGCATGAGCGAACAGATCCGCGTCAAGAACCTCAACTCCAATCGCGTGATCAAGGCGCGGGTCACGGCACCAGGCCAGGTCGAGGTGGCGCTATAGATGACTGGAATCAAATGCCAGCTTTTCCTACACTGTGTGCTGGATATTGAGCCGTACAGGTTTATTGTCAATCGAGCCTAAAGTTTGCCCGGGTATGGCCGAAAACATGGCAAGCGTCCAAATACCCAGAGGTTTTTCAACATGGTCATTGATTTCAGTCGTTTGAATAACGCCCCGGCTTTGCCCGGCAATACGCGCACCGGCGGTACCAAGGACAGCGTAGAGGCCAAGCAGCAGCCCTTGCCTGCCAAAGCAGAACAGGCCGCCGCCAGCCAGAGTGGGGAATCGGTACACCTGAGCAATGAGGCTCAACAGTTGCAGAAGGTTACTGACTCGCTGCGCGATCAACCCGTCGTCAATAAAGCCCGCGTGGCCGAGTTGAAACAGGCTATCGCCGATGGCAGCTATAAAGTCGACAGCAACCGTGTAGCCAGCAAGCTGCTCAACTTCGAAGCCGAGCGCTAGGCAAAAGCCTGCGCAGGGCTTTTGGACGCTTAAAACCCAAGGCCAGCCATGCACCACGACGAACATTTGCTCCAACTGATCATTGATGATCTGGCGCCGACGCAACAATTGCTCGAGCTGCTCAAGGAAGAATCACTGGCCTTGTACGGCCGGGATATGCCCTTGCTGGAAGAAATCCTGGCGCGCAAACAGTCGCTGATTGTCTTGCTCGAACAGCACGGCAAGAAACGCAGCGAGATTCTGATCAGCCTGGGCCTGCCCGCCGATCATGATGGCCTGGCACAACTGGCCAGCCACTCCTCAGTCGGCGATCAACTGCTGGCACAAAGCAAAGAACTCAATCATTTGCTCGCCCAGTGCCAGGAAGCCAACCTGCTCAACGGTCAGTCGATCCAGCTTCAGCAAGCCACCACCACCAATCAGTTGCGCATACTGCACGGCGGAGAACCTCCGGCCCTGTATAACGCCCAAGGCTCCACCTCACGCCTGATCAAACCAAGCACCCGCAGCCAAGCCTGACGCCGGTTTACAGCGCGACCTATTCAAGGCGCGCTACATACTGGCAAAATGCCGGTTCTTGCGTGTAGTCGTATTTTGCCTGGAGATGGAAGAACCGTGTTCAACGCCCTTAATGCGGAAGATGCACCGCAGCCACCCAAGGTGCTCACCACGCCTCTGGAAATCGCCAGCACGTTGCGGATGCTGCAAGAAAGCCATGACCCGCTGATCATCACTTTCCACGAACGTAGCCAGCGCTTCCAGAGCTACCTAGTGGACATCGACCGGGACAGCAAGACGCTGGTACTGGACGAAATGATTCCCCGCGACGGTGAACGCTATCTTGAGAATGGCGAAGCCTTCCGTATCGAAGGCTTCCATGAGGGCGTGCGGGTTGCCTGGGAAAGCAACGGCACCTTGACCATCAGCGAGAAAGGCGGCCACCGCATCTACAGCGGCAGCCTGCCCGGCGAAGTGGTTTACCACCAAAGACGCAATGCCTTCCGCGCCGCACTGAAACTCGCGCAATTGGTGGATATTCAGTTAGGTGGCGAGAAGCTCAAGGTGCCTGTCAGCGGTAAGCTGTTGGACATCTCGGCAACCGGCTGCAAATTGCGCTTTGAAGGCGACATCTCCGAGCGTCTGCAGTTAGGCCAGGTCTATGATCGCTTTATCGCTGCCCTGCCCTTCGGCAGCATGACCACCTCTGTGGAACTGCGCTATCTGCACTTCGAAGACAAGATCAACACCACCTTTGCCGGCGTGCGCTTTCATAACATGAGTGGCTTGGTGCAGCGACAAGTGGAACGCTTTGTCTACCAATTACAGCGTGAAGCTCGGCGCTTCGATAAAGACGACGATCTCTAAGCGTTAGACGCTGAGATAAAAAAACGGGCAGATCCTGATGGGATCTGCCCGTTTTTTCGTTCAGGGGCGTGCCCTGCTTAAGTCATGGGGATGTTCGTCCGGGTCTGGTGGCTCGTGCGGCTCTTCGCTCGTCGGCTCATCGGTTTCAGGGGCAGGCTCTGGATCGGGCACAGTGACTTGCATCTGATCCTGTACCACCTGCTCATCCACCCGCGGGTCAAGGGCAGCCACCAAAGGCGAACTGGACATGCTGTCGGGCATCGCCACGTGATGCAGCGGCGCGTCATCGACCTGATGCAGGTTGGTCACCGCCTTGGGGCGAATGCGCCACACCAGGATCAATGCACACAGGCTGAAAAACGCATAGAGCATCTGGCTGCCGAATAGCTTCATTACCACACCGGCCAACAGCGGCCCCACGCTGGCGCCGATCCCGTAGGTCACCAGCAACATGGCCGTCAGCGATACCCGACGATCGCCTTCCACATGGTCGTTGGAAAAGGCCACTGCCAAAGGGTAAAGGCAGAACTGCACCAGCGAACAGAAGAAGCCCGCCACGAACAACACTTCCAGCGGAACCTGCGTCATGATTGCCAACGGCAAGGCCGTCACCGCCAGGCACAAGGCGAAGCAGCGAATCAGCAGCGCGCGGTCATAGCGGTCCGACAACCAGCCCAGTGGCCACTGCACGACCAATCCAGCAAAAATGCAGCTCCCCATGAACAGGCCGACTTGCTCGGTCGTCAGGCCCTGCTGAGAGGCGTACAGCGGTGCCAAGCCGTAGAACGAACCGACGATCAACCCAGCGCCCAACACGGTGCTGAGCGACTGCGGCACGCGCTTGATAAAGAAGCGCGGCTCCATCGGGGCCGGGTGCAGTGGGGCCGGGTGAATGCGTCGAGTCATTGCCACCGGGACCAGGCACAGCGCAAAGCACAACGCCACGAGCATCAACAGCTCAAGCCCAAGATGGGGATGCATGACCAGGATCAGTTGGCCCAGCACCAACCCAAGGTAGGACGCAATCATGTAGCCGCTGAACACTACACCGCGCTGCTTGGCATCCGCCTGCTCGTTGAGCCAACTCTCGATGACCATGTACTGGCACATCATCCCCAGGCCCACGATCATCCGCAGCACGATCCAGGCTGGCAGCCAATCAATCAAACCGTGCCCCAGCACCGCTGCACCGACGATGCCCGCGCAGGTGGCGTAGGCGCGAATATGCCCGACCCGGGCGATGAGGCGGTGTCCGAGCTTGCCGCCCAGCACCAAGCCAAAATAGTTGGCGGCCATCAGCGCACCGACCCACAGGCTGTCGACATTGTCTGCTGCCAGACGCAAAGCCAGATAAGTACTAAGTAGGCCGGAGCCGATCAGCATCATCAAAGAGGCGAAATAAAGGGCTCGAAAAGATTTCCAGATCTGGCGCATCGGCGTTCCGAGCGGCTCCTTGCGGTGAGGGGTAGGGCTATCAGCATGATAGTCCGGGGCGGTTGGATCCGGACAGGCAGCAGGGCCTGTTCCCGGCGATTATTTTGTTTCACAGCTCAGACGCTACGTGGGTGTCTGCGAGGTACATAACCGTGGAGATAAATACATGGCGCACCACCTGTGAACCTTGATAACACGCAAGGTTCGACTGGTATTCGGGTATCTGTACAAAAGGTTTCAATGGAACGCTATGCAGGCTTTGGAAGTTGGCGTGCTTTTAGAGCGCCCAAAACAAAACCCCAACTGCTTTCGCAATTGGGGTTTCGGAATTTAATCTTGACGATGACCTACTCTCACATGGGGAAACCCCACACTACCATCGGCGATGCATCGTTTCACTGCTGAGT
>NZ_WKFA01000030.1:0-60936 GCF_021605325.1 Pseudomonas sp. PA-7-1E | reverse complement strand
AAACGATGCATCGCCGATGGTAGTGTGGGGTTTCCCCATGTGAGAGTAGGTCATCGTCAAGATTAAATTCCGAAACCCCAATTGCGAAAGCAGTTGGGGTTTTGTTTTGGGCGCTCGAAAAGTGTCCACCTTGTCCCCGTACACCTGTGCGCCCCAACCTCCGACCTGACTGCCCCGACAAATTTGCACAGTTATTTCTGAGCGACACCACTAGAATAGCCACCTAATCATTTTTAGAGTCAGAGCCCTATCTATGCCCGATCCGGTTGATGCCCACGAGGTATCGGATTTACCGCTAGACGATCTGGTGGCATGCCATGAGTGCGACTTGCTGATGCGCAAACCAACGCTCGCCCTCGGCGAAAAAGCCCAATGCCCACGCTGCGGCTACGAGCTATACGCTCACCGTCACAATGTGGTCGAGCGCAGTCTCGCCTTGGTACTGGCAGCCCTGCTGCTGTACGTCCCCGCGAACTTTTTGCCCATCATGCAGCTCAATCTACTCGGGCAGTCTTCGGAGGACACCGTGTGGAGCGGCGTCGTTGGCCTGTTCGATACGGGCATGCAAGGCGTTGCCGCCGTGGTGTTCCTGTGCAGCATGGGCATCCCCTTGCTCAAGCTTCTGTGCCAGTTGGCAGTGCTGCTCAGTATTCGCTGGAACATCGGGCGCAATTACGGGCTGCTGCTATATCGCATCTACCACCACATGAAGGACTGGGGGATGTTGGAGGTCTACTTGATGGGTGTGCTGGTGGCGATCGTAAAGCTCGCCGACATGGCCTCCATCACAATTGGCCTGGGTCTGGTCTGCTTCGTGAGTCTATTAATGGTTCAAGTTCTGCTTGAGGTGGTGATGTCGCCCCATCAGATCTGGCAAGCGCTGTCAGGAGAGGATGACCATGCGGGCGATTGATGCAGGTATTCTGATTTGTACCGAATGCCATGAGTTGAACAAGCAGGAAGCGGATAGCGAGGAGCAGCTCTGCACACGTTGTGGCGCGTTGATCCATGCCCGTCGCCCCAATAGCCTTACACGTACCTGGGCGCTGTTGATCACCGCGGCGATCCTGTATATCCCCGCTAACCTGTTACCCATCATGACGGTCAGCTCCCTTGGCCAAGGCGACCCCAGCACCATCATGTCGGGTGTCATCCAACTGGTGCAGCACGGGATGTTTCCTATCGCTGCCGTGGTGTTCATCGCCAGTATCCTGGTACCGACCTTCAAGTTGGTCGGCATTGGCCTGCTGCTGTTCTCGGTGCAGCGTCACCAACCGCTGTCCGCGCAACAACGCATTGTGATGTATCGCTTTATCGAGTTCATTGGGCGTTGGTCCATGCTGGATATCTTCGTGATCGCCATCCTGGTGGCGCTCGTTAACTTTGGGCGGCTAGCCAGTATCGAGGCCAACCTCGGCGCTGCGGCGTTCGCCAGTGTGGTGATCTTGACGATGTTTGCCGCAGTAACTTTCGATCCCCGACTGATTTGGGATAACACGGAGTCGGACGACGACCATGAGTGATTTGCCTAAAGCTAAAACCCGCCCAGCCTCTAACTGGTCGGCCATTTGGGTGCTGCCCCTGATTGCCCTGATCATCGGTGGCTGGCTGGGGTGGCGTGCCTATTCCCAGCAAGGTATCGAGATTCAAGTTCGCTTTGAAAGCGGCGAAGGTATTCAGGTCAACAAGACCGAAGTGGTCTACAAAGGCATGACCGTGGGCAAGGTCAAAACCCTGGCCCTGGATGACGAAGGCAGCAATCGCGGGGTGATCGCCACCATCGAGATGAACAAGGACGTGGAGCAGTACCTCAAGACCAACACCCGCTTCTGGTTGGTCAAGCCCAGCGTCAGCCTTGCCGGTATCACCGGCCTGGAAACCCTGGTTTCAGGTAACTACATCGCCGCCAGCCCCGGTGATGGCGAGCCCACGCGCAAGTTCAAGGCGCTCTCCGAAGAGCCGCCGTTATCCGACGCCAAGCCCGGCTTGCACCTGACCCTCAAGGCCGATCGCCTGGGCTCGTTGAACCGTGGCAGTCCGGTGTTCTACAAGCAGATTCAGGTCGGCCAGGTCAAAAGCTACCTGCTGTCTGAAGACCAGAGCACCGTCGAGGTCAAGGTCTATATCGAGCCGACCTATGCCAACCTGGTGCGCAAACACACGCGTTTCTGGAATGCCAGCGGCATCAGTATCGACGCCAACCTTTCCGGCTTGAAAGTGCGCAGCGAATCCCTCTCCAGCATTGTCGCCGGAGGTATCGCCTTCGCCACTCCTGAAAACCGCAAAGACAGCCCGCCCACCGACCCGAGTCTGCCTTTCCGGCTATACGAAGATTTCGACGCCGCCGCAGCGGGCATCAAGGTCAAGGTCAAACTCACCGACTTTGAAGGCCTGCAGGCCGGGCGTACGCCGGTCATGTACAAAGGCATCCAGGTCGGCAGCCTGAAAACCCTGAAGATCGACCCGGACCTGTCCAGCGCCAGTGCCGAGCTGACCCTCGATCCATTGGCTGAAGACTACCTGGTCGAAGACACGCAATTCTGGGTGGTCAAACCGTCCATCTCCCTGGCGGGCATCACCGGTCTGGAGGCCTTGGTCAAGGGCAACTACATCGCGATTCGCCCAGGCGACAAAGGCACCCCGCCACAACGCGAATACGTAGCCCGCGCCAAGGCGCCACCTTTGGACCTGCGTTCCCCGGGCCTGCACATGGTGTTGCTCACCGACAGCCTGGGCTCGTTGGATGTCGGCAGCCCGATTCTGTACAAACAGGTCAAAGTCGGTTCGGTGCAGAGTTACCAGTTTTCACGCAAGAAAAAACAACTAGTGATCGGCGTTCATATCGAGAAGGAATACGAAAGCCTGGTCAACGGCTCGACGCGCTTCTGGAATGCCAGCGGCGTCACCCTTACGGGCGGGCTCACCGGCGGTATCCAGGTCAAAAGCGAATCCCTGGCCAGCCTGATGGCGGGCGGTATCGCCTTCGAAACGCCGGAACCGAACGTGCCATTGAAACATCGCATCCCGCGCTTTCGCCTGTATGCCGACCGTGATGCCGCCAACCAGCACGGCACTCTGGTGACCATCAAAGTCGACCGCGCCGACGGCCTGAGCGCCGGCACACCGGTGCGCTTCAAGGGGCTGGATGTGGGCAAGATCGAAAGTGTCGACCTCAGTGCCGACATGCAGTCGGTGCTGCTCAAGGCGCGTATCACTCAGGTTGCGGACCGCATTGCGCGCACGGGCAGCCAGTTCTGGGTGGTCAAGCCGGAACTGGGGCTGATGAAGACGGCTAACCTGGAGACCCTGGTCACTGGCCAATACATCGAGGTGCAACCGGCCGCGAAAAACGCCGGCCCGCAGAAGAGCTTTGTCGCCCTGACCCAGCCGCCTGAAACCGTGCATCAGGAAGCTGGCCTGAGCCTCACACTCAGCGCCGCCCGCCGTGGTTCGTTGAAGGAAGGGGTACCGGTCACCTACCGTGAAGTGACGGTCGGCAAAGTCACCGGCTATGAGCTGGGCCAGACCGCCGACCGTGTGTTGGTGCACATCCTGATCGAGCCCAAGTACGCACCTCTGGTACGCAGTGGCAGCCGCTTCTGGAACACCAGCGGCTTTGGCCTCGACTTCGGCTTGTTCAAGGGCGCGACCGTGCGTACCGAGTCCCTTGAAACGCTGGTGGCCGGCGGCATCGCCTTTGCCACGCCGGATGGCGAGCGCATGGGCAACCCGGCACGGCCGCAGCAGACGTTCCCGTTGTTCGACAAGTTTGAGGATGAATGGCTGACCTGGGCGCCTAAGATTCCACTCGGTAAATAAACCGAGGCGCGGCTATCGCGGGCAAGCCCTGCTCCCACAGGGATATGCATTTTCAGCAAGTATGCATTCCAACTGTGGGAGCCGGGCTTGCCCGCGATGAGGCCCACAAGCACACCGCAAATCCCAAGCCGAAAAAAAAAGGCCGCGATCCCAAAAGATCGCGGCCTTTTTGCCTTTCAGTACAGCCCGTCAGACTTCATCCAGCTCCGGCTCGTCCGCCTGCACATTCATCGTCGCCTTCACCACATCATGGCGACGGATGTACTTCCAGTCCGCCTCATCAATGTAGATCCCGTTCGGCCCGCTGCCGCCCTCCAGGTCAATCGCCACCTGGGCGGACACCTGCGGCTTCACACTCGCCAGGATCGGTACAAAGCCCAATTGCAGGCTGGTTTCCAGCAGTGCTGCCTGGTTCTTCTCATCGATGTCTGCCGCTTCATCGAGGTAGTACGGCAAGCGCACGCGACCGGCCTGGTCGCGGTCCATCAGGTGCAGCAACAAGTACATGTTGGTCAGCGCCTTGATGGTCATGGTAGTGCCGTTGGACGCAGCGCCGTCGATGTCGGTATGGATCACCGGCTGGCCGTTGACCTTGGTGATTTCGAACGCCAATTCGAACAAGTCCTTGAGGCCCAACTGGTTATGGTTGGCGGCGACCAGGCGAGCCAGGTATTCCTTGGCTTCTTCGTTCTTGTTGTCCTGTTCGGCGCTCTGGCTGAGGTCGAACACCGAGAGGGTCTCGCCTTCTTCATACTGACCGGCACTGTGGATGATCTGGTCGATATGCTTGAGCGCTTCCTTGTTCGGCGCCAGTACGATGCGGAAGCTTTGCAGGTTGGAGACCTGGCGCTTGTTGATCTCACGGTTGAACAGCGCCAACTGGTGTTCCAGGCTGTCGTAGTCACTACGGATGTTGCGCAGGGTACGGGCGATGTCGGTGACCGCTGCACGGCGCGCCTTGCCGAGGGTCAGCGCCTCGTCGGTACGGTGCGCATAGGCGTTGATCAGCAGTTGCAGACGACGCTCGACATCATCCTCACTGTCGAACTTGGCCACGCCCTTGAGACGCACCTGGGCGTACAGCGCTTCGATCTGGCCATCGGCGCGCAGCAAACCCTGCCAGCTGTCCTGATAGTCATTGAGCAGCGGCAGCAGGTTGTCCATGGAGTCGTCGACCGGGTCCATGAACGGCGTGCCGAACGGCAGGTCCGCCGGCAACAGCTGACGACGGCGCAACGCGTCATCCAGCGTGCGTTGCTTGGCTTCCATATCGCCGATCTGACGGCCGACCAGTTGCAGCTTGGCCGACAGTTGCTGGACGCGCTCGGTAAAGGCATCGCTGGAACGCTTCAACTCGTCCTGGGCCGCTTCCATCTGCGCCAGGTTTTCCAGCTTCTCGCCTTCTTCGGCGCTCAGGGTCTGGGTGCGGCGGAAGTCTTCCAGGGCCTTTTGGGCATCCAGTACCTGCTGGTACAGCGCTTCGGTCTGGGTCTTGCTTGCGGCGCGGTCGGACGCCACGGCCTGCTGGGTTTTCAGTTGCTTGAGCTCTTTTTCCAGGCGCTCTTTCTGGTCACGCAACGCGGCGCGATCCGCCAGGGCTTGCAGTGCCGGCGGCTCGATGTGCGAGATGTCGATGGACAGCCCCGGCACCTCAAAGCGCTCGCCCTTGAAGCCATCGAGAATCTGCTCCAGGGATTTGACCCACTGGCCGTCCTCGTCCAGCGTGATGCCATGTTCGCCCAGCGGCAAGCTGAACAGCGAGCTGTTGAACAGGCGCATCAGGCGCTCGACATCCTGCTGCGAAAATTCTTCGCGCAGCTTGGCGTAGCTGTTGTTGTCCGCGTGATCGAGCTGCTGCTTGACCGACTTCAAGCGCTTTTCCAGGTCGCGCAGGCGTTCTTCCAAGTCCTCGGCGCTGAACTGTCGCGACTGCGCCAAGGCGCCCGCCAGTTCATCGTGGGCATCCTTGGCGGCGAGCAATTGCTGCTCCAGCATCTTGACGTCATCCACCAGGGCAAAGCGGTGCTTGAGCACCGACAACTCGCCCAACCAACGCTGGATGCCACTGATTTCCCGCTCCAGGCGCATCAGCTCCTGTGTGCCGCCGCGCTGGTCGTTTTGCAGCGCGTCCTGCTCGTTGCGGTAGTGTTCGGCCTGGATGGTCAGCTCTTCCTTGCGCGCACTGGCGTAGTCCGACCAGGTGCCCAGCAACGAATCCAGCAGCGGCGACAGGCGATGCAGTTTGCCGCGCAGGGCGTCGCGCTGTTTCACGCCATTGGCCAGGGCTTCAACCAAGGGGCCGGCAGCCACCAGCGAGTTGTAGTCCTGCTCCATGCGTCGCACATCACGGAAGGCTTCTTCACAGGCCGCGATGTAGTCGACACTGCCCGAACGCAGGCTGTGTTCGAAGGCATCAAGGAACAGTTGCTTGAGCTTGGCCGCGGTGATTTCGCGCATGTGCAGCAGGTTGATAAACAGCGCGCGGAACGTCTTCAGGCTCTGCTCGCTGGTGGAGCGCAGCGGAATCAGCGTCAGGTCCAGCGGGACCGACGTATGCCCGCCCACCAGCAAGCGCCGCAGTTCATCGGGCTTGAGCTCGTAGGCTTTCAGGCCCTCGCGCTCAAGGTTGGTGAACAGCTCTTTCTGACGCAGGCAGGTGTCGTTTTTCTGGTAGTGGGTAAGGTCCAGCTTGCCGGCGTAGGCAAAGAACTGGTGACCAAAGCCGCCGCCCGGGCCGCGGCCGACCACGCCGATAACGTGCGGGCCGTGGGGCAGAGAGACTTCTACCAGGATGTAGCTGGTGTCGGTGGCAAAGTAGAAACGCCGCGATTGTTCCAGGGTGTACTTGCCGAAGCTCATGTCCGACATGCGTGCCAGGATCGGGAATTGCAAGGCGTTGATCGAGGCGGATTTACCCAGGTTGTTGGCGCCGTACACCGACAGCGGTTCTTCCAGCGGGAACAAGCCCAGGCTGTAACCGGCGGTGTTCAATAGGGCGAAGCGGCGGATGCCGTAGCGTTCCTTACTCATGCGTCGGTCTCCTGCTCTTCGGCAATGGCACGGGCCAGGGCATCTTCTTCGCTTTCTTCGGTGAAGGCGCTCAGATCCAGCGGGTCATCGGTCTTCAGCAGTTTCTCGTCGCTGTCTTCGTCGAATATCACCGGTGCCGGCAGCGGCAGTACGCTGTGTACGCTGGCGGCAAGGTCGCGGTCCTGCTGCACCGACAGGCACACATCCAGGAAGCGGTGCATCGGCGGCAGGAAGCGGTAGATACCGTTGTCTTCGCTGGCAAAACCCAGTTGGGTCATGCGGCGCATGATTTTTTCTTCGAGCTCTTCCTGGGTCTGTACCTCGGCCTGGATAAACAGGTCACGGTATTTCTCCAGCAACGAAGGCAATTCATCGCGGCCCAGGCTGCCGCCGTCGAGCACCGCAATCGGGTCGCGACCCTGGTCGGCCAGGTGTTCGACGATGATGAAGGTGAACAGGGCCAGGCGCTGGGCGGTTTTGTTCACCTGCGCGGCAGCCACGGCAGTGTCCGGCACGAAGTAATAGAAGCCGCGGGTATCGCACACCAGCTCAAAGCCCAGGGCCTTGAACAGCGTGCGGTACTGGTCCTGGAAGTTCGACAATTGCGCGTACAGCTCCGGGTCGCGACGGCTGACGTGGTAACCCTTGAACAGCTCGCGAAAGATCGGCGCCAGCTGGGACAGTTCGGATAGATCAAGATGCATAAGGCGTGCTCGCAGAATTCTCGGTGGCATCGACGCCGGCCGGGAGCAGGGCGAAGGAGCGCAGGCTGACCTGGTGCTCGTGGGTGTGGTAATCGCGACGTTCCAGGCGCTCGCGCTTGAAGCGTTTTTCCCGGGACAGGCGCGAGAACCAGTACAGCAATTCATCGGTGGCGCCGTCCGGTTCCTGCTCCAGCAGCCAGGTCATCAGGTCGGGCATCGGCAGCGCGTCTTCGCAGCGTTCGAGCATTTCCTTGACCGTACGCGGTGCGCGCTGGGCTTCGCCTTTGTGGGACTTGTGCGCCTTGGGGAAACGCGCCGGCTTGGGTTCGAAATTGGCCAGGGCATACACATAGGCCTCGACCTGGCTCGCACTGCCCAAAAAGGTGCTTTGCGGCCGGGTGAACATCGGCATCGCCGCTTGCGGCACCGCGTCCAGGCCTTTGCGGCGAATCGCCGACAGGGCCAGCGCCGCACCGCGAGTCACGGCGTTATGCCGGCGTGCTTCTTCACGCAGCGGCAGCAGCAACTCCCGCGCATGGCGCAAGGTCAGCTGGGCGCTGGTTTGCATCTCGAGGATGCGCGCATGGGTGCGCAGCAGCATGTCGTCATCTACCAGGTGGCCAAGACGCTGTTGCTCGGTGAGCATGCGCAGCAGCACGTTTTCCACCTTGCGTACGCCTTGCTCGAAGGCGCCGTCGGCGTTCACCAGTTGGATCATCGGCTCGACGTATTCGTCCCAGGTCGCCAATACCTCGGCGTAACGCTGGCGCAACGGGATCTGGCGGTCGCTGGTCTTGGCGCGGTCGGCCACGGCGGCGAGGGCCTGTTCGTCGTTGGCGAGTTTTTTGAGCACATCGCGCACGCGCATATCCAGCAGGCGCAGTTGCCGGGCCAGGTCGTGGCCGTCACGGATGTCGAAGGCGTCCTGGATGTAACCGGCCAGACGCTCCAGGTGGCGCAGGTAGGCTTCGATTTCCAGGCACAGGCCAAGCCGGTGCTCCTTGCGAAGATAGGCGAGGAAGTCGTGGATCTGCGCGTTGAGCTCGAAACGGTTCGGGCTCTTGGCGACAGGTACCAGGATATCCAGGCGAATCCACACGTCCAGTAGGCTGGTGATGTCCTGGGGCGTGCTGTCCAGTTGTTGGGCGGCCAACTGTGCGCGCAGCTCGGCCAGGCTCAGGGTGCCTTGGTCGAAGTGTTCGCACAGAGGCTCAAGTAAGGCCCAGTGTTCGGCGAGGGCGCGCAGGACTCGCTTGGGTTCGATCATGGGAATGGCCGGCTGGTTGGCGATTAAAAGTCGCGATTGTACTGCATCAGGCGCGGGATTTATCCACAGCCGGTCAGTGCGCAGTGGGCGATTGTTGCCGAACAGCGGTAGAATCCCCGCTCTTTACTTATCCACAAGTGGCCGAGCTGTGCTTATCGAGTCCCGACGTCGCGCTTACTTGACCGCCATGCAGGTGGTCAACTGGCTGCCCCGCACCGAACTGCCGTTTGCCGCGCCGTCGCGGCCCGAGTTGTTGCAGGCGCTTGAGCCTTATGAGGCTTTCGAGTCGTCGGGGGAAGAAGCGGCCGCGCCCGTGGCGGTGGTCAAGCCCACCCCTGAGACGCGCCCGGTGGTCGAACGGGCCAAGATCGAAGTGCCGCGCCCTGCGCCGGTGACCAAAGCTGCCAAGGTGCTGGAGGAGGCTGCGCCGGTGGCCAAGGCGCCGGTCGTGCCGCCGCCACGCTTTGCCCTGCAATTGCTGCGGGCCGGGCGTTGCCTGTTGCTGGTGGAACTGCCGACCGGCGAACGTTTCCAGTCCCGCGACCCGGCCTACCTTTTGCTCAAGGACATGCTGCGCGCCGCCGGCCTGCCCGACAGCCCGCAAATCGTCGGTGAGCCGGTGCGCTGGCCGCTGCTGGTGCGCGGCACCATGGACCAGGGCCCCGAGGCCGCACGAGAT
This sequence comes from Pseudomonas sp. PA-7-1E, assembly GCF_021605325.1. Classification (NCBI taxonomy): domain Bacteria; kingdom Pseudomonadati; phylum Pseudomonadota; class Gammaproteobacteria; order Pseudomonadales; family Pseudomonadaceae; genus Pseudomonas; species Pseudomonas sp. PA-7-1E. The sequence goes on along the minus strand of NZ_WKFA01000030.1, from coordinate 51,437 downwards.
TTCGTCCAGGGGTTTGTCTCGGCACGCCTGGAAGACGAGCCTTGCGTGTGCCTGTGGCTGATCGGCCTGCCCGCTGTGCGGTTTGCCGGTGAAGCAAACGCCGAGGCCTGGTACCGCGAGCTGCAGGTTGAAGGCCTGGGTTCGGTGTGGGCCCTGCCGGGCCTGGAATTATTAATGGAAGAGCCACAGCGTAAGGCTGATGTCTGGCAAGCCATGCGCCGGCTGATGGCGCGCTGGAAAACAACTGATGAGTGAGGCTTTATCCTTTCGCCCGATGACCGAGGCCGACCTCGAGGCCGTGCTGAAAATCGAATACGCGGCGTTCAGCCACCCCTGGACCCGCGGGATTTTTCTCGACGGGCTGGGCAAGTACCAGATCTGGCTGATGTTCGAAGGCGAGCAGCAAGTGGGGCACGGGGTGGTGCAGATCATTCTCGATGAAGCGCACTTGCTGAACATTACTGTGAAGCCGGAAAACCAGGGCCGTGGTTTGGGCCTTGCTTTGCTGGAGCACCTGATGTCCCGTGCCTATGCGGCCAATGCCCGGGAGTGCTTCCTGGAAGTGCGCGACAGCAATACCGGCGCGTTTCGCCTGTATGAGCGTTATGGCTTCAACGAGATCGGCCGTCGCCGGGATTACTACCCGGCGGTGGGTGGCCGCGAAGATGCAGTCGTGATGGCCTGCACCCTCGTCGACTGAACAACCGTGAGCTGTAGGAGCGAGCTTGCTCGCGAAAAACGTCAACGATAACGCGTGCTTCCTGGATGACCGCGGCGCCGGTGGGTTTTTCGCGAGCAAGCTCGCTCCTACACCTACATAGGGTGATGATCGATCAGCGCTTGCGGTTCAGCGGGTCCAGATCAGCCAGTTCCGCCTCATCCAACCCATTCCCGCCACCAATGTCATTCTCTCCCACGACGCTCAAGTCATAGTCGGCGGCATTGTCTTCGCCTTCCTCCTGCGCATCCCGCGCGCCGTCCTCACGGATCAGCGTCTCCGGGCTCATATCGTCGTCGGTGGATTCATGATCATCCGTCGATGCGCCGGTCAGCCCGGCTTCGCGCACCCGTTCGTCGGGCATCAGATGGTCGCGCTCACGGCGGGGCAGCTCGTCGCCGATTTCCGCAGTCTGGTCCTGCTCGTCAAAATCCAGCTCGCGCATCTCACCCATGCGGTCTTCGTTGTCATCGATCGGTTCCGGCTGCGTTGCGCCGTAGGGACGTCGTGATTCAGTCATGGCCAATCCTCATACTGTGGGGCTTATAGTGTGTGGACAGGCATGGCAGCCAAAAAATTCAAGCTAATTAGCGCCTGGCGTGACCCGGACGAGGGCTTGTCAGTCACAAACCTGCGCATCATTCCTGAGGCTTCCCTGATGAACGAACTACAAGACCTGCTTGATAACAACGAACGCTGGGCGGACGCGATCAAACAGGAAGATCCCGAATTCTTCGCCAAGCTCGCCCGCCAGCAGACCCCGGAATACCTGTGGATCGGCTGCTCCGATGCCCGTGTACCGGCCAACGAGATCGTCGGCATGTTGCCCGGTGATCTGTTTGTGCATCGAAACGTGGCCAACGTGGTGCTGCACACTGACCTCAACTGCCTGTCGGTGATCCAGTACGCGGTGGATGTGCTCAAGGTCAAACACATCCTCGTCACCGGTCACTACGGCTGTGGCGGCGTGCGTGCGTCGATGCAGGACCGCCAGTTCGGCCTGATCGACGGCTGGCTACGCACCATTCGCGACCTTTACTACGAAAACCGCGATGTGCTGGCCCAGTTGCCGACCGAAGAAGAGCGTGTGGACCGCATGTGCGAGCTCAACGTGATCCAGCAGGTGGCCAACGTCGGCCACACCAGCATTGTGCAAAATGCCTGGCATCGCGGGCAGAGCCTGTCGATCCATGGCTGTATCTATGGCATCAAGGACGGTCGCTGGAAGAGTTTGAACACCACCATCAGTGGCTTCGAGCAACTGCCGCCGCAATACCGCCTGCGTCCGTTGGGCGAAGCCTAAGGTCGTTTGTGCTCACGCCACCAGGCCATGAAGGCCTGGCCTTCGGCGTTCAGCGGCTCCTTGCTGCCGGTGATCCAGCCCCGGCAGTTCAGCTCGCCGCAATGGCAAGCGAACTGCCGGGCCAGTGTGTCTTCGGTGGTGGCGTAATCCAGCGTCAGCAAGCTGCCGGCGCCGATGGGTTGCACCGTCCATAGCTCCAGGTACGTCGTGTCTAGAAACACGTTCGGGTTGCAGGAGTGCTGTAACAGGCCGCAGAGCCAACAATCGTACAAGTGGATGCGGGGTGACAGTTGCAGCGTGTACGGGCGCCGTTCGCTCACGGCATAACCGGAAACCTTAGCAATGCGCGTGCGACTCTCAAAGGCCACGCGCGCCGTGACCCTGGCCGCAACCCCTTCAGCCTCTTGCTTGACCTCAAAGTGCTCGGTCGAGGGGTAACCCTGTTCCACGAGCAGCGTCTTGAAGGGATAGAGGCAGTCATTCACAGCCGTTTCAGCCTTATCCATGGCTCGAGTTTTCATCACTCTCCTGAGCGGGGCTGCATGGACCTGCGGGTGTGACGGCCAGTCTTGCAGCAAATGGGCGCGGCCCTAGATTCGCCGAAGTGGGATCCGGTTTCTACTGTCAAAGTTGACAGTAGAAACGGTTTCTTCGCCTTAAAGCGCGGGGGCTATGACGGTGGGCGTGGGAGCGGCATTTCTCAACAGTTTCAACTGCGCTTTGATAGGCGCTGTGGCGCACTTGGCGTTGGCCTGCTCAGGCGTCAGGTGGCGCACCGAGGTGTAGAACAATTCACACGTCTGCTCCTTGCGCGTGACTTGCCAAGTGTTCAGGCAGGCCTTGAGCAATACGTTCGCATCGCTGGCGGGTTTCTGGCCCATGCCTGCTTGCCAGCAGGCGGCGCTCAAGTCCTGGCCCATCACTTTCAAACCGGCGTCATCAGCCTTTTGTTCATCACCGTCATAGCTGTCGGGGCTGGCCGCATACCAAATGTAACTTGGGTGGTTGGCGCCCAATACCGCGACGGTTTTGCCAGGCTCCGGGCTGATCTGCGCCAGGCTCAGCACGCCCACGGTTTGCCCGTATTGTTGCTTGATCCAGCTACGCACTGGCGCGCCGAAGGCCACCATGGGTAATGCGCCGCCAGGGCGCAGGCTCAGTTCCTTGACCATGCGGGTCTGGTAGTCGGTGAAATACCCGTAGACGGTTTCCAGGTCTTTGCCGGCATTGGACGGCGCAGCGATGGGCGCGATATCGATGATGGTCTGGTACGCCGGCGTTTCCGTGGCCGGTACGCCATTTTCGCTTAACAAGGTGGCCCAGCGGTCGGTGGTGGCCGATTCCAGGTAATCCTGGGCCTGGGTCAGCGAGTAATCCGGAGGGAAGTGCAACAGCTCGATGCTTTTGCGGTTTTCCAGGGCCATGCCCAACGGCAGGAACAGGTACCAGTTGTAGGCCCATTTGCCATCGCTGTTGAGCTGGCTGGCGCCTTGGTAAGCCAGGTCGGCGGTATTGAGCAGCGTGGTCAGTGGCTGGCCGTAACTGTCGGGCACGCCGCTGAAGGACGCCGTGACCTGACCGTCGTGGGTCTTCACACTGACCTTGGCCCGGCTGTAACCGTCACGTTGCAGGCTCTGGTTCAAATAGTGTTCGGCGGTCTGCTCCAGTGACCATGGCCGGAAGCAGATCACATTGCAGTTGTTGGGGTACGCGAACAACTGGGTGACGCGCTGCGTGCTGCCCAGTGGCACCTCGATGTCGGCCTGTACGACCGCACTCGCCAGTAGTGCGGCGAGGGTGAAGGACAGCCTGGTCGGTTTAAACATAGTCGATTCCTTGTCAGCGAAGCCCGTCTGCGCGGGATGGAAGCCCACCTGCACACAGTAGCGGCTGACCGGGAAAATCGCGTGTTAAATCGCCCGGCATGTCGTTATTGGATAAGCCCCTACAGGCTGAACTGCAAGGCATTGCTCAGATCGCCCATGGGTTTCTGGCCGCGCGCGATCATCGCGTCATCGCGCTGCTTGAGGCCGTCCAGGGTTTCCAACTGGAACACCCGGGTGATCAAACGCAGGATCGATGCCGTGTCGTACACCGTATGGTCCACCGTGCCTTTGCGGGCAAACGGCGACACCACCAGCGCCGGAACCCGCGAGCCCGGGCCCCAGCGGTCACCCTGGGGCGGCGCCACGTGGTCCCACCAGCCGCCGTTTTCATCCACGGTCACCACCACCACCATGTTTTTCCACTGCGGGCTTTCTTGCAGCACCTTCAAGGCGCGGGCGATATGGCGGTCGCCCGAGGCCACGTCGGCATAACCGGCGTGCATGTTCAAGTTGCCCTGGGGTTTGTAGAAGCTCACGGCGGGCAGCTTGCCGGCCTGGGCGTCGGCGAAGAACCGGTTGGTGCTTGACTCATCGCCCAAACCGCCGTCACGCAGACGCCTGGCACGTTCTGCCGGGTTTTGCGGCCCTTGCTGCTTGAAGTAATTGAACGGCTGGTGGTGGTACTGGAAATTCGGAATCTTGGGGATGCCGCCGGAGTCCTTGAACTGCTCCAGGGTGGCTTGCCACGCACCGGCGTACCAGGCCCAGTCGATGTTCTTCTTCGACAGCTTGTCGCCAATATGCTCGTGGGTTTGCGGCACCAGCACATTGGGCAGGTCGGGCTTGGAGTAATCCGGGTTTTGCGGGTCGCGGATCCAGGTGGGCCAGTAGGGTGGGGCCAGGGTGTTTACGCCGTAACCATCGGGTGTCAGTGCGCTGGGGCCGAATTGTGGTGGGCCGGTCATGGCGCTGGCCGGTGACGTGTCCAAGGGCTTTAGGCGCGTGTCGCTGGGGTCATCGCTTTGCAGCGTGGCGATCTGCGCCTTGGCCACCGACTGCGCGGCATTGGGATAAAACGGCGCGGTGGCGCTGATCAGGTACTGGTGGTTAAGGAACGAGCCACCAAACGCGCCCTGGAAGAAGTTATCGCACAGCACAAACTCCTTGGCCACGTCCCACAGGCGCAGGGCATAACGGCTTTGGGCGTAATGGCCCATCACCAGCCCACCGGAATCGCCCCAGGCGACAAAACCATCATTCTTGCCGCCGTTGATCTGCATCTGGTTCTGGTAGAACACGTGCCATAGGTCGCGGGTCACCAGGCTCAATGGCAGGTCTTCGCCCTGCGGGCCTTTGAGGGCGAACGGCGCGTTGGGCAGGTTTTGCTGGAATTGCACTTCGCTTGGGTAAGTCACCCCGTCCACCGTTTGTGGGCCGACCTGCAACACACCGCCCCAGCTCGGTGACAGGGCAGGCAATACGCTGCCATCGCGGTCGCGCTGCTGGAAGTCCTTGGCGGTTAACGCCGACAGCGGTTTCTCCACCCCGGGGAAATCTGCGAACAGGTTGTTGAAGCTGCGGTTCTCGGCATAAATCACCACCACGGTTTTCACCTGCTCGCGCAGCGCCTTGTCCAGTTCCTGGGGCGTGAGCGGCCGCGCCACGGGTGGGCTCGGTGCTTCGCTGGTATTGCCGCAGGCACTCAAGGTCGCCCCCACCCCCAACACCGCCGCACCGCCGAGGAAGCGCCGACGGCTGGTGTCTACCGGCGTTTTGGGGGCGCAGTCGTGCGCAGGGTGGTCGTTGTGCTCGTCACTCATTGCGAGGAATCCTTGGCGAGATGTTGCAAGATATTTCGCAGGACGGTAGCAATGGAATGTGACGGAACAAAGACACGCGTGTGATGGGCGGGGCGTGTCTACACGGCTCAAGCGCTGCTAGACTGCCCTTCTAATGCACATCACTGAGGTGAGTCGTGAGACCTTCAACTGCACTTGATCTGCAACGAACGGCTGTACGAGAAGTGGTCGGACGTTTCCGTATTTCCAATCCCAGAGTATTTGGGTCGGTACTGATGGGGACTGACCAAGAAGGCAGTGATCTTGATTTGCTGGTAGACGCGCCGCCGGGCACAACGCTCTTTGATCTCGGTGGGTTGCAGGTCGAGCTTGAGGACTTGCTCGGCGTTAATGTCGACCTGCTTACGCCTGGCGACTTGCCTTTGAAGTTTCGCGATAAAGTGCTAGCGGAGGCCCGGCCAGTATGACGGAAAGTCGGCTAGGGGATTATCTGGAGCACATAAGGCAAGCTGCCACTGACGCGATCACTTTTGTAGAGGGCTTGAGCAAAGAAGAGTTTTTGGAAGACCGGCGAACACAACAAGCTGTGGTCATGAGCCTGATCATCATTGGTGAAGCGTCGACGAAAATCATGGATCAGCATCCGGACTTCGCGGCGCGCCATTCACATATTCCTTGGCGCAATATGCGAGCGATGCGCAACCGAATCGCTCATGGTTACTTCGATATCAACTTGGATGTTGTTTGGGACACGATACAGAGTGCATTACCTGATCTATTGGCACGCCTTCCTGTAAATCCTTGACCGCAACTGTTCTACCAACAGTTGCGGTCACTCGTTATTCAGGGCATCACAGGCGGCAAATACTTCAACGTCGTCCCCAACGCCCACAGCAAAAACAACACCAGCGGCGTGTGCACCAGCAACTGCACAAACGAAAACCCGATCAAATCCCGCGCCTTCAGCCCCAGCACACCCAGCAACGGCAACATATAAAACGGGTTGATCAAGTTCGGCAGCGCCTCGGCGGCGTTGTAGATCTGCACCGCCCAGCCCAGGTGGTATTGCAGATCATTGGCCACTTGCATCACATACGGCGCTTCGATGATCCACTTGCCGCCACCTGAGGGGATGAAGAAGCCCAGCACTGCTGAGTAAACGCCCATCAGCAGGGCGTAGGTGTCGTGGGAGGCGATGGAGGTGAAGAACGTCGAGATATGGTGCGCCAGAGTCTGGCCGTCGCCGCCCTTGACCACCGTCATCAGTGCGGCAATCGAGCCGTACAGCGGGAACTGGATCAGCACGCCGGTGGTGGTCGGCACCGCACGGGCCACGGCATCGAGGAAGCTGCGCGGGCGCCAGTGCAGCAGCGCGCCCACCATGATGAACAGGAAGTTATAGGTATTGAGCCCCGAGATGGCGCTGATCGCCGGCTTGGTCGAGAACTCATGGAACAGCCAGCCGGCCGCCAGCGACGCCAGCAGAATCGTCAGCAACGGGCTGTGTTCCAGCCATTCACCGGGGCGCGTCGGCGCCTGCGGCTTGGGCAGGTTGAAGGCCGGGTCAATGCCGCAGGCCTTGGCATCCCGGGCGCTGTTGGGGCCAGGCGCGGTGGCGTAGGCGATGATCAGCGACACTACGATCAGCGCCAGCAACAGCACGCCGGATTGCCACAAAAAAATAGTCTCGGTGAACGGGATCATGCCGGTGATCGACAGAATCGACGGCGGCAAGCTGGCCGGGTTGGCCTGCAACTGCGCGGCCGACGACGACAGCCCCAGCGCCCATACGGCCCCCAGGCCCAGGTACGCTGCAGCGCCAGCGGCACGGTAGTCCATGCGCAAATCCGTGCGCCGGGCCAATGCCCGCACCAGCAAACCGCCGAACACCAGGGACAGGCCCCAGTTAAGCAACGACGCCACCATGGAAATCAACGCCACCCAGGCCACAGCCGAACGGCCATTCTTGGGAATGCGCGCCAGGCGGTCGATCAACTTCACTGCCGGCGGTGAGCTGGCGACCACGTAACCGCCGATCACCACAAAGGCCATCTGCATGGTGAACGGGATCAGGCTCCAGAACCCATCGCCAAATGCCTTGGCCGCTTCGGCCGGTGCGGCGCCCATGCCCAGGGTCGCGACGGCGACGATGATCACGGCGAGGGCGGCAAACACCCAGGAGTCAGGAAACCAGCGCTCGGCGAAGTTGGAGCAACGCAGGGCAAATCGGGCATAGCGGCTGTCTTCGATAGCATCGGCCACGAGTCTTTCCTCTTGTAGTTATTATGGGGTTTGGCAGTTTTACGGCATGTTCCTCTACGGCCATTGATTTGGGAATGTTGTTATCTTCAACGATCAATGAGTAAAACAAATATATCCGTCACGATTGCCATCGATGGGCTCAGCTCATAACCTGCACGCCATTTTGTTTGCCTGCCGAGCCTGCACATGACTGCCACCTTTTCCCCACGGGCGCAGCGTTTTTCCCGCTCCGACTACAAAACCCTGGGCCTGGCCGCCCTCGGCGGCGCCCTGGAAATCTACGACTTCATTATCTTCGTGTTCTTTGCGCTGACCCTCAGCCAACTGTTCTTCCCGCCGGAAATGCCCGAGTGGCTGCGCCTGTTGCAAAGCTTCGGCATTTTCGTGACCGGCTACCTCGCCCGCCCACTGGGCGGCATCCTGATGGCGCACTTTGCCGACCACCTGGGGCGCAAGCGCGTCTTCAGCCTGAGCATCCTGATGATGGCCTTGCCCTGCCTGTTGATCGGCGTCATGCCGACCTACGCGCAAATCGGCTATTTCGCCCCGCTGATCCTGCTGGCGTTGCGCGTGCTGCAAGGCGCAGCAGTGGGCGGCGAAGTGCCCAGCGCCTGGACTTTCGTCGCCGAGCACGCACCGCGTCACCATCGTGGCTATGCCTTGGGGTTTTTGCAGGCCGGCCTGACCTTCGGTTACCTGCTGGGGGCGCTGACCGCCACCTTGCTCGCGCAAGTCTTCACCCCTGCCGAAATCCTCGACTACGCCTGGCGGTTCCCCTTCCTGCTCGGCGGCGTATTCGGTGTGATCGGCGTATGGCTGCGCCGCTGGCTCAGTGAAACCCCGGTGTTCCTGGAGATGCAGGCGCGTCGCCAGGCCGCCGCCGAAATGCCCTTGCGCACCGTGCTGCGCGACCATCGCGCCGTGCTGCTGCCGGCGATGATCCTTACCTGCGTGCTGACGTCTGCCGTGGTAGTGCTGGTGGTCATTACCCCGACCATGATGCAGAAAACCTTCGGCATGAGCCCCAGCCACACCTTCGCCCTCAGCGCCCTGGGCATCGTCTTCCTGAATATCGGCTGCGTGCTCGCCGGCCTGCTGGTGGACCGCATCGGCGCGTGGCGCGCGGTATTGGTCTACAGCCTGTTGCTGCCGGTGGGCATTGCGCTGCTGTACGCCAGCCTGATCGCCGGCGGCGTGTGGCTCGGAGCAGCGTACGCCGTGGCGGGCCTGAGTTGCGGCGTGGTGGGCGCGGTGCCGTCGGTGATGGTCGGGCTGTTTCCGGCGCAGGTGCGGGTGTCGGGCATTTCCTTCACCTACAACATTGCCTATGCACTCTGGGCAAGTACTACACCGTTGTTATTGATCGCGCTGATGCCGACCAGCCCGTGGATCTGCGTGGGGTATTGCGTGGTGATGGGGGCGGTGGGGGTGGCGAGTGTGGCGTTGTTTGGCAAACGCCACAGCCTGGCCGCCTGAGGATCAGGTCAGGAAGTGCCAGAGCAACAAAGTGCCCACCAACCCGACCACCGAAACAATCGTCTGCAACACCGACCACACCCAGATCGTCTGTTTCAACTGCAAGCCAAAGTACTCACGCACCATCCAGAACCCGGCGTCATTGACGTGGCAGAAGAACACCGAGCCGGCGCCGATGGCCAGGGCGACCAATGAGCTTTGCGTTGCCGCCAACCCGGCCATCATCGGCGCGAGGATGCCGGCGGTTGTGGTGGTGGCGACGGTGGCCGAGCCGGTGGCCTGGCGCAGGGCCACGGCGATCAGCCAGGCCAGCAGCAGGTAGGGCATGTGCGCGCCTTCGGCGACTTTGCTGATGGTCTGGCTGACGCCGGCGTCCAGCAGGGTTTGCTTGAGGCCGCCGCCGGCGCCGATAGTCAGCAGTAGTACGGCGATGGGCGCCAGGGCTTTGCGCAGGGTGTTGCCGACGTCGGCGCGTGGCATGCCCGCCGCCCAACCCAGGCAGACGACCGCGGCGATTACGGCCAGGCCGAGGGCGACCAGCGGTTCACCGAGGAATTTCAAGGTCAGGGCGAGGGTGCTTTCCGGCGCCAACGCGACTTTAGCCAAGGTGCTGCCGAGCATCAGGATTACCGGCAACAGAATGATCAGCAGCGACACACCGAAGCTCGGCTGGCGCGGGGCCTTGGGCGGTGCGCTGAACAAGGCGCCGATATCGGCCGGCTCATCCACGTGCAGGCGCTTGGACAGCCAGTTGCCATACAGCGGCCCGGCCAGGATCACTGCCGGCACCGCCAGGCAAAAGCCCAGCAACATGGTCAGGCCCAGGTCGGCGTGCAATGCGCCTACGGCAATCAGCGGCCCAGGGTGAGGTGGCATCAAGGCATGCAAGGTGGTCATGCCCGCCAGTGCAGGGATGGCGATCTTCAGCAACGGCTGGTTCGAACGCTTGGCCATCACAAAGATGATCGGCACCATCATCACCAGGCCCACTTCGAAGAACAGCGGCAGGCCGATCACCATGGCGACCAACGCCATCACCCAGGGCAATGACTTGCCTTTGCCCAGCCCGAGCAACGTGGTGGCAATACGGTCGGCCGCGCCGGATTCGGCCATCAGCGCGCCGAGCATCGCACCCAGGGCAATGATGATCCCGGCTTCGCCGAGAATCGCCCCGGCGCCTTTACTGAACGCCTTTGCCACTTCTTCCGGCGGCAGGCCAGCGCCGACCCCGGCGATAAAGGTGCCGATCAAAATCGACAGGAAGGGCGGCAGTTTGGTCGCGCTGATTAGCACAATGATGCTGGCGATCGCCAACAGCACGCAGAGCATGAGGCGGGTGTCGTGAACCATCCACGCGGCAGTCGATAACTCCAAGACGGGACTCCTTATCGAGCAGGTTGGCTAATATGTTTCTTTTTGTTTCGGCCCGAAAAGCATACCTGATACATCTTCCCCAACGCGTGCATGAACGATTTTGGTGCGCCCGAAGCTAACGACCCTCTGGCGCTCAGATGACAATTTTGCAAACCATGCCAGTGGATCTGGCCTATAGCTCTATGATCCGCCCCATCCCAACCCACGAGGACATTTCATGAGCGCAGGACACAGCCACGCCCAAGTACGCGCCGGCCACGAACGCAAGTTATGGATCGCCCTGGGGCTGACCGGCAGCTTCATGCTGGCCGAAGTCATCGGCGCTTTTATCACCGGCAGCCTCGCGCTGTTGTCGGACGCGGCGCACATGATGACCGACGCCCTGGCCCTGGCGATTTCCCTGGTGGCGATCCAAGTCGCCAAGCGCCCGGCAGATCGCAAGCGCACCTTCGGTTATGCGCGGTTCGAGATCCTGGCGGCCGCCTTCAATGCATTACTGCTGTTCGCCGTGGCGTTCTACATCTTGTACGAGGCTTACCAGCGGCTGCAGGCGCCCGCCGAAATCCAGTCCACCGGCATGCTGGTGATTGCGCTGCTGGGGCTGGTGGTCAACCTGATCTCCATGCGCCTGCTCAGCGCTGCCAGTGGCGAGAGCCTTAACGTCAAGGGCGCCTACCTGGAAGTCTGGAGCGACATGCTGGGCTCCGTCGGCGTGATCATTGCCGCGCTGGTGATCATGTTCACTGGCTGGGGTTGGGTTGACTCCGTGGTCGCGGCCGCCATCGGCTTTTGGGTATTGCCGCGCACCTGGACGTTGCTTAAGGCGAGCATGAACATCCTGCTGCAAGGTGTGCCGGAGGGTGTGGACATCGAGCAGGTGGAGCAGGCCATCCGCAGCGTGCCGGGGGTCAGGGACGTGCACGACCTGCATATCTGGGCCCTCACCAGTGGCAAGAACGTGCTGAGTACGCATCTGGTCGCGGATGCGTCCCAGGGCACTGAGCAACAGATCCTCAGCCGAGTGACGGAGTTACTGCACGAACAGTTCGATATTTCCCACGCCACGATCCAGGTCGAGGGCGAGGGTTTTCAACATGACGATCACGACGAAGTGCATGCCTGAGCCTGGCTAACGGATTTGTAATCTTTCGCCCACGGCCCTGATAAGTACCGAAAGCTACATTGCCCCCGCTGGGAAACCTCAGCGACTTCATGGGCGTGGAACTCTCGTTATGGCAATTTTCGTTAGAACACTGTTGGGGGCGGCGGCACTGGTAGTGTGGATATCCGCAAACGCCGCCCAGGCACAACCCCTCACCCTCGATGCAGCCTTGCAAACCGCCTTCGCCAACAACCCGGACCTGGCGGCCGCACAATGGGAAATCGACATCGCCCAAGGCGGCCGGCAACAGGCCGGCCTGATCCCCAACCCGGTGGCCTCCTGGGACGCCGAAGACACCCGCCGCAACAGCCGCACCACCAGCATCAAACTCAGCCAGACCCTTGAACTGGGCGGCAAGCGCGGTGCACGCATCGAGGTGGCCACCCGCGCCCAGGATGCCGCCGCGCTGACCCTGGAGCAGCGTCGCAACCAGTTGCGTGCCGAGGTCATCGACAGCTACTACGGCGCCCTGCGCGCCCAGGAACGCCTTGACCTGGCGCAACGCTCCATGACGCTTGCCGAGCGCGGCCTGGTGGTCGCCAATGGGCGCGTCACCGCTGGCAAGTCGTCGCCGGTGGAAGCCACTCGCGCCCAGGTGCAGGTGTCGCAAATCCGTCTGGAATTGAACCGCGCACAGATTGGCCTCACTGACGCCTACCGTCGCCTCGCCACCAGTACCGGCAGCGCCGCCACCGACTTCCAGGCCGTCGCCACGCCAAGCACCTCGGTACCGGCGTTACCCGCCGCCGCGCCATTGCTGGCACGCCTTGAGCAAACTGCCGAATTGCGCCTGGCCGAACTCAGCATTGTGCAGAACGAAGCCAGCGTGGGCCTGGAAAAAGCCCAGCGCATTCCTGACCTGGACGTGTCGATCGGCAGCCAATACGACGCCAGTGTGCGCGAACGGGTGAACCTGGTGGGCGTGTCGATGCCGATCCCGCTGTTCAACCGCAACCAGGGCAACATTCTCGCGGCCACCCGACGCGCCGACCAGGCCCGCGACCTGCGCAACGCCGCCGAGCTGCGCCTGCGCACCGAAACCCGCCAGGCCCTGGACCTATGGCAAACGGCAAATACCGAAGTGCGCGCGTTCAACCAGCAGATCCTGCCCGCCGCACAAAGTGCGGTAGACAGCGCCACCCGTGGCTTCGAGATGGGCAAGTTCAACTTCCTCGACGTGCTCGACGCCCAGCGCACCTTGATCGCGGCCCGCACCCAATACCTTGCGGCCACCGCCCAGGCCACCGAGGCCTGGGTACGCATCGAACGCATTTACGGCGACCTCGCCCGCTTTTGATTTTTCCTGGAGTCTCCTGATGAACAAAAAACATGGCATGGCGCTCGCCGTCGCCCTGGGCCTGATGCTTTCCGGCTTCGCCCACGCCGAGGAAGAAGAAGGCAAGCTCGAACTCACCGAGCAGCAGATTCAAGCCGCCGGCATCCAGTTGGCCCAGGCGCAACCGCGTGCCATCAGCACCGTGCTGACGCTGCCGGGCGAAGTGCGTTTTGATGAAGACCGTACCTCCCATATCGTGCCCCGTGCGGCAGGCGTGGTGGAGGCGGTGAAGGTCAACCTGGGCCAGTCGGTGAAGAAGGGTGAGCTGTTGGCGGTGATCGCCAGCCAGCAGATTTCCGACCAGCGCAGCGAATTGGCGGCCAGTGAGCGCCGGGTCGAACTGGCGCGTACCACCTTCCAGCGCGAGCGTCAGTTGTGGCAGGACAAAATCTCTGCCGAACAGGATTACCTGCTGGCGCGGCAAACCCTGCAAGAAACCGAAATCGCCCTGAACAATGCGCGGCAAAAAATGACTGCGCTCAGCGGCAGCGCCGTATTGGCCGGCGGCAATCGTTATGAACTGCGTGCGCCCTTCGCCGGTGTGGTGGTGGAAAAACACCTGGGGGTGGGCGAGGTGGTCAGTGAAACCAGTAATGCCTTTACCCTCTCGGATCTGTCCCAGGTGTGGGTCACCTTCGGCGTATTTCCCAAGGACTTGAACAAGGTTCGCGTGGGCAAACCGGTGAAAGTCAGCTCGACGGAAATGGGCACCGAAGTGCTGGGCACCGTGGCCTATGTGGGCAACTTGCTCGGTGAGCAGACGCGCACCGCCACCGTGCGCGTGACGGTCCCCAACCCTGACGACGCCTGGCGCCCGGGCTTGTTCGTCGCCGTGCAAGTGGCCACCGATACCTACCAGGCCAAGGTCACCGTGCCGCAAACCGCTGTCCAGACCGTCGAGGACAAACCCTCGGTGTTTGTGCGTACCGCGGACGGCTTTATCACCCGTCATCTTGAACTGGGCGTCAGTGAAAACGGCTACGTCGAAGTGCGCAAAGGCCTGGAGGCCGGCGCGCAGGTGGCGACGGCTGGCAGCTTCATCCTCAAGTCCGAACTGGGCAAAGGCTCGGCCGAACACGCCCATTGATCCTGCGAGTGATTCCCCATGTTTGAGCGCCTTATCCAATTCGCCATCGAGCAGCGCATCATCGTGTTGCTGGCGGTGCTGTTGATGGCCGGTGTCGGCATCGCCAGCTATCAGAAACTGCCCATCGACGCAGTGCCTGACATCACCAACGTACAGGTGCAGATCAACTCGGCGGCGGCCGGTTTTTCGCCGCTGGAAACCGAGCAGCGCGTCACCTTTCCCATCGAAACCGCCATGGCCGGCCTGCCGGGCCTGCAGCAGACGCGTTCGCTGTCGCGTTCCGGTTTGTCCCAGGTCACGGTGATTTTCAAGGACGGCACCGACCTGTTCTTCGCCCGCCAATTGGTCAACGAACGGCTGCAAGTGGCCCGTGAGCAATTGCCTGACGGCATCGAAACCGCGATGGGGCCGATTTCCACTGGCCTTGGGGAAATTTTCCTGTGGACCGTCGAAGCCGAGGACGGTGTGCGCAAAGATGACGGCACGCCCTACACACCCACCGACCTGCGGGTGATCCAGGACTGGATCATCAAACCGCAACTGCGCAACGTGCCAGGCGTGGCCGAGATCAATACCATCGGCGGCTTCGCCAAGGAATATCAGATTGCGCCAGACCCCAAGCGCCTGGCCGCTTACAACCTGACCCTCAACGATCTGGTCACGGCGCTGGAGCGCAACAACGCCAACGTCGGCGCCGGCTATATCGAGCGCAGCGGCGAACAGTTGTTGATCCGCGCGCCGGGCCAGGTGGCGTCTATCGACGACATCGCCAACATTGTCATCACCACCTCGGACGGCACACCGATCCGCGTGCGCAATGTGGCCCAGGTCGACATTGGTCGTGAGCTGCGTACCGGCGCCGCCACCGAAAATGGCCGTGAGGTGGTGCTGGGCACGGTGTTCATGTTGATCGGCGAGAACAGCCGCAGCGTGTCCCAGGCGGTGGCGAAAAAGCTTGAGGAGATCAACCGCTCGCTGCCCGAAGGCGTGGTGGCGGTCACTGTTTACGACCGCACCAACCTGGTGGAAAAAGCCATCGCCACGGTGAAGAAAAACCTCTTCGAAGGTGCGTTGCTGGTGGTGGCGGTGTTGTTTCTGTTCCTGGGTAATATCCGTGCAGCGCTGATCACTGCGATGGTGATTCCGCTGGCGATGCTGTTCACCTTCACCGGCATGTTCACCAACAAAGTCAGCGCCAACCTGATGAGCCTGGGCGCGCTGGACTTCGGCATTATCGTTGACGGTGCGGTGGTGATCGTCGAGAACGCCATCCGCCGTCTGGCCCACGCACAGCAGCGCCACGGCCGGTTGCTGACCCGCAGTGAACGCCTGCACGAAGTGTTCGCCGCGGCCAAGGAGGCACGACGCGCGCTGATCTTCGGGCAGTTGATCATCATGGTGGTGTACCTGCCGATCTTCGCTCTCACGGGCGTGGCCGGGAAGATGTTCCACCCCATGGCATTCACCGTGGTGATTGCCTTGCTCGGCGCGATGATTCTGTCGGTGACCTTCGTACCGGCGGCGATTGCGTTGTTCGTCACCGGCAAGGTCAAGGAAGAAGAAAACTTCGTCATGCGCAGTGCGCGTCGGGTGTATGGCCCGGTGCTCAACTGGGTGATGGTGCGTCGGCCCCTGGTGTTCGGCCTGGCCGCACTGACCATCGTCGTGTCGGGGTTGGTCGCCAGCCGCATGGGCAGTGAATTTATCCCCAGCCTCAGCGAAGGTGACTTTGCCCAACAGGCGCTGCGTGTGCCTGGCACCAGCCTGACCCAATCAGTGCAGATGCAGCAGCAACTGGAAAAAACCTTACTGGCCCAAGTGCCGGAAATCGAGCGGGTGTTTGCGCGCACCGGTACGGCGGAAATCGCCTCCGACCCGATGCCGCCGAATATTTCCGACAGCTACGTGATGCTCAAACCCAAGGACCAATGGCCGAACCCGAAGAAGTCCCGCGAGGCAATCATCGCCGATATCCAACGGGCCAGCGCGATTGTGCCGGGCAGCGTGTATGAGCTCTCGCAGCCGATCCAGTTGCGCTTCAACGAGCTGATTTCCGGAGTGCGCAGCGATGTGGCGGTGAAGGTGTTCGGCGATGATATGGCGGTGCTCAACCAGACTGCCGGGGAAATCGCCGAGACCTTGCAGAAGCTCAACGGCGCCTCGGAAGTGAAGGTGGAACAGACCTCCGGCCTGCCGGTGCTGACCATCAATATCGACCGCGACAAGGCCGCTCGCTTCGGCCTGAATGTGGGTGATGTGCAGGACACCATCGCCGTCGCTGTCGGTGGGCGCCAGGCCGGTACGCTGTACGAGGGTGATCGGCGTTTTGACATGGTGGTGCGCTTGTCCGACACGTTGCGCACCGATATCGACGGCTTGTCACGGCTGTTGATCCCGGTGCCGGCGCTGGCGAGTAGTACCTCGGGGCAGTTGGGCTTTATCGCCTTGTCCCAGGTTGCCAGCCTCGACCTGGTGCTGGGCCCCAACCAGATCAGCCGCGAGAACGGCAAGCGCCTGGTGATCGTCAGCGCCAACGTGCGCGGGCGCGATATCGGCTCGTTTGTCGAGGAGGCCGAAGCCGCCATCACTACCCAGGTGAAAGTCCCTGCCGGTTACTGGACCACCTGGGGCGGCCAGTTCGAACAGTTGAAGGAGGCTTCCGAACGCTTGCGCATCGTGGTGCCGGTAGCGTTGCTGTTGGTGTTCGGGTTGCTGTTCATGATGTTCAACAACCTCAAGGACGGCCTGCTGGTGTTTACCGGCATCCCCTTCGCGCTTACCGGCGGGATCATGGCCTTGTGGCTGCGCGATATTCCTCTGTCGATTTCAGCGGGTGTGGGCTTTATCGCCTTGTCGGGCGTGGCGGTGCTTAATGGCCTGGTGATGATCGCGTTCATCCGAAACCTGCGCGAGGAAGGCCGCTCGTTATCGGTGGCGATCCACGAAGGCGCGTTGACCCGCTTGCGCCCGGTACTGATGACCGCGCTGGTGGCGTCCCTCGGGTTTATCCCCATGGCACTCGCCACCGGCACCGGCGCCGAAGTGCAGCGTCCATTGGCGACGGTGGTGATTGGCGGGATTATTTCTTCGACTTTGCTGACCTTGCTGGTGCTGCCGGCGTTGTACCAATGGGCTCATCGCCGCGATGAAGAGACCGCCTGACAACCGTGAAAACGCCGCAATGTGCGGGCTTACCCTCTGTCGGAGCGAGCTTGCTCGCGAAAAACCCACAGGCGCCGCGTTTATTCAGGAAACACGCGTTATCGTTGACGTTTTTCGCGAGCAAGCTCGCTCCTACATTGGGCCTAGGCTGGCTTTGAAGGAAACACCAGGCTGAACCGCGTAAAACGCCCAAGCTGGCTGGTGACATGCGCATGGCCCTGATGCAAATGCATGATCGACTTCACAATGGCCAACCCCAACCCGGTGCCGCCCTCGGCGCGGGTACGACTGCTATCGGCGCGGTAGAAACGTTCGAACAGGTGCGGCAGGTGGTGCGCTTCAATGCCTCGCCCCGGGTTGCCCACCGACAGCGATACGCTCTGCTCGTAGGTCTCCACCAACAGCAACACGGTAGAGGCCTCGGGTGTGTGGCGAATGGCATTGGAGAGCAAGTTGGAAATCGCCCGCTGGATCATCAGTCGGTCGCCGGTCACCCAGGCATCGCCGCGCAGGCTCAGGGTGACGCCTTTATCTTCGGCGCTCAGGGCAAACAACTCCATTACCCGCTGGGCTTCCTGCGCCAGGGACACCTCGGTGAATGAGGCCCGCGCCGCCGGATGGCTGACCTGCGCCAGAAACAGCATGTCGCTGACAATTCGCGCCAGGCGTTCGAGTTCTTCGGTGTTGGATTCCAGCACCGCCTTGTATTCCTGCGGCGGGCGCTGGCGCGACAGGGTCAACTGGGCCTTGCCCATCAGGTTGGTCAAGGGGGCGCGCAGTTCGTGGGCCAGGTCATCGGAGAATTGCGAGAGTTGCTGCACACCGGCATCCAGGCGGTCGAGCATCACGTTGATGCCGTGGGCGAGTTCACCCAGTTCGTGGGGCAGGTTGTCCACAGACAAGCGATGGGTGAGGTCCTGGGTGGTGACTTTCGCCGCCACCTGGCTGAACTGCTTCAACGGCGCCAGGCCCCGTTGAACCAGCCACCAGGCGCCCATGCCAATCAGTATCAGCAGTAGCGGCAGCGCAATCAGCGTGGCGCGCAGGTAGGCACTGAGCAATGCCTGGTCGTCCATGCGGTCCAGGGACAGCAGCACCCGCACACGTTCACCGTTGGCCAGGCGCATCAAGCTGGAGGCACTGAGTACCTGGTTGCCGTAGCTGTCGACCCAATTGAGGTAGCCCAGGGTTTCCCGTGGCTTGAAGTCGGTGAGCAGTGGTTCCTGGGGCTTGCTGCCGACGTTCAGCAGCACGCTGTTATCGGGCGCGGTGCCGACGATGGTCAGGTGGAAATTGTCGTGGCCGATCACCAGGTCCATCAGCGAGTGCGGGCGGGCGCGGATGGCATGGGCGTCCAGGCCCAGGGCCAGGCTGTGCTGGATCTGTTCCATCTTGCTTTCCAGGTTTTTTCGCGCGAGTTTTTCCAGCTCATGGGTGAGGGCCAAGTAGGCCAGGGTCGCCAGCAGCAACACCAGGCCCGCGCCCATCAGGCTGACCGTCAGGCCCAGGCGCATCGACAGGCTGCCGGTCTTCATGGGCGCGCTTCCAGCACGTAGCCTACGCCGCGAATAGTGTGGATCAGCTTGACCTCGCTCTGGTCATCCACCTTGGCGCGCAGGCGGCTGATGGAGACTTCGACCACGTTGGTGTCGCAGTCGAAATTCATGTCCCAGACCAAGGAAATAATCTGTGTGCGGGTCAGCACTTCGCCGGCCTGGCGCATGAGCACTTGCAACAGCGCGAACTCCTTGGTGGTCAGGTCGATGCGCCGGGTGCCGCGATAAGCGCGGTGGCGGCGCGGGTCCAGTTCCAGGTCCGAGACGCGGAACACTTCCGGCTGTGGAATGTGCTCGCTGCGACGCATCAAGGTGCGCACGCGGGCCAGCAGTTCGGGAAACTCGAACGGCTTGACCAGATAATCGTCGGCGCCCATGTCCAGGCCCTTGATCTTGTCAGCCAGCCGGCCACGGGCGGTGAGCATCATCACGCGCTGGGTGCCGTTGCGGCGCAATTGTTCCAGTACTTGCCAGCCATCCTTGCCCGGCAGGTTCACGTCCAGAATCACCAGTTCATAGGCGTGTTGCCCGGCCAGGTGCAGGCCGTCGATACCATTGGCGGCGCAGTCGACCACGTAGCCACTTTCGTTCAAGCCCTGTTGCAGGTAGTCGGCGGTTTTCTGCTCGTCTTCAACCACAAGAATACGCATGGGGGTTACCTCTTGAATTAGGGGGAGAGAAGGCGCCCATGTCCCTATGGCGGCGGTTTCGGAAGTGGGAAAAGTCTGAAGGCTAAAGTAGCTTTAGGGTCAACTGCGACCGTCGGTCGCATGTGTCGCAGGCAAAAAAAACGCCCCAAGCGGGGCGTTAAAAATTCATCTCTTTCCAAAGGAGCTACACAAAAGCTTCAGAGATGAATGTGCTCGGGTGAATAAGTTGAAGCGAGTATAGAAAGTTCCACTTAACGAGAAGCTGAGGCCAATATTACAATTTTGATAACTGGCTATTTGTGAACAGATGTTAGTTAATCGCGAGCGAATGTAAGGGCTACAGCACGACCAATGGGTATTCGGCAATCAGACGAACTTCTTCCAGGTCTGATTCAAACGCACTGGAGCGCACGGTGGCCTGGCGCAAGCGCAGGGACAAATCCTTCAAACGCCCACTTTGCACCACGTATTTGGCCTCGATATCCCGTTCCCAGCGGCGTTGATCGGTCAAGGGGTTACCCGCTGCATCGCGGCGCATATACACGGCATTGGCGTTGCTATAGTCGGCGCCGGTGCCTTTGCCGTAGCGGGTCATGAACGACAGGCCGGGAATGCCGAACGCTTGCATGTCCAGGTCGTAGCGCACCATCCATGAGCGCTCCTTGGGCGCGTTGAAGTCGCTGTACTGGATCGAGTTATTGAGGAAGATCGAGTCTGATTGGCGCAGGTAGTCGAAGTCATCGTCGCCGTTGTTACGCTGGTGCGACACGGCCACGCTGTGGGCACCGACCTTGACCCCGAGCCTGGCGCTCCAGATGTTGTTGTCGAACTCGCCGAGCCGTTTCTGGCCTTCGTCCACGGCCTTGTAGTAGTTGAAGTCGCCGAACAATGACACGTCGTCGGTCAATGCGTAATTGGCATTGCTGCCGAAGTAGTACTGATCCCAGGCGTCCTTCAAGCGGCTGCTGTACAGGCTAAAGCCCAGATGGCTGTTGAGCTGGTAGTCACCGCCGAAATAGGCGATCCAGGGCGAGTCGACCTTTCCCGCATAGAAGGTGGCGAAGCCTTTGTTCATGCCGCTTTCACTGGGCTGGCTCATGCCGCTCAGGCGCCCGCCTTGCAGGCTCAAGCCTTCCAGGCTGGTGTTTTGCAGGGTGACGCCGCGAAAGCTCTCGGGCAACAGGCGAGAGTCGCCGTAGGCCACCACCGGCGTGAGTGGGAACACGTCGCCGGCCTTGATCACGGTGTCCAGCACGCGCAGTTTCGCCGCGCCGCCGATTTTGCTGTAGCTGTTTTCCGGCTGGTTGTCGCTGTTCACCGGCAGCACGCCGAACGAGCCTTTGCCGCCGCTGCGGCCGCTGCCCGAGTCAAGTGTGAGGCCGTACATGGCGAATGCGTCCAGGCCAAAACCCACGGTGCCCTGGGTAAAACCGGATTCGAATTTGCCAATAAAGCCCTGGGCCCAGGCTTCGGAGTAACCATTGCCAGTGGGGCTGGACTGGCCTTTGCGGTCATCGCGGTTGAAGTAGAAGTTGCGTGCCAGCACGTTGATGCGGCTGCCCTCTATAAAACCCTCGGGCTTGTCCTCCACTGCCATGGCGGCCATGGGCAGTGCAGCCATCAGTGAAAAGGGAAGGGTGTAATGACGAATGCTCATGATGCGCTCCTCGGTGATGGCAGTTATCGGCTTCTTATAGAGGCGGGCGTTTTTATTGATCTGGCCCTGGCTGATAGTTGCAAATGGCGGATAACAACTGCATGGCTTGCACATTACAATTCTGGAAACTAACGACCATCTAACAAATAAGTAATGTTCTGGTGAACCTGCCGTCAGGGTGGGTTGGTTAATCTCGACACTGAACTTTTCAGTCGAGGAAACCGCGATGAACTTTTATAAAGCAGGTTTGGCTGTATTAACGGCTGTGTTGTCATTTGGCGCACTGGCCGAAGGGGGTGGGGACCGCACCTTTGCCCTGATGATGGAGCGCAATGAGAAAGCCATGGCCGCGTACGCCATCAAAAAAGGCAAGCCGGTGCCTGAGGTCCAGGCGTACCGCTATGGCATGGACCTGGACATTGCCAAGGTCGTCAACGTGACGCCGCCGATCCGCTCGTGCAACGCCGTACCGTCGCGCATGACCTACGAAGACTCCAGCGGCAAGCTCAATACCCTGGAATATCAGGTCATGGGCGTATGCCGTAACAATGGCGGTTGAAAATATAGTTCGGCCCAGGGCTCAAGCGCTCTTCAGAAAACCCCGGCAGCGCCGATGCAAGTGAGTACACCTACCTCACTTGCCTAACGGTGCCCCATGTTCAATACCCGCCTGAAGCAGGAGCTGACCGCTCTGCGCGAAGAATTGTCGAGCTTGCTCCAGGTGAAAGAGAGCCTGGAAAGCGAAATGCTCTGCCTGACACTGGACCCTGAAGGCCGTGTGGAGTGGGCCAATGCCAACTTCCTGCAGGAACTGGCTTATTCGCTGGGCGAGATTGTCGGGCGTGCTATCGAAGACCTGGTGCCGGCACATGTGCGCCAGGACGAGTTCCAACTGCGCTTCAAGCACGCGCTGGCCCGCGGCGAACACTTTGCCGGCGCCGTACGCCTGATGCGCGGCAATGGCAAGGAAGCCTGGTTGCGCTCAATCGTGCAGCCGGTGCGCAGTTCAGAGGGGCGCATCAAGCAGTTTTCGATTTTTTCCAGCGACCTTACCCGCACCATCGAGAGCTCGCGTGAACATGAAAACCTGATCACTGCACTGATGCGTTCCACCGCGTTGATCGAGTTCGACCTGGAGGGGCATGTACTCACCGCCAATGACCGCTTCCTCGGCGCCATGGGATACAGCCTGGCGCAGATCGAAGGCAAGCATCACCGTATGTTCTGTGAGCCACAGGAATACAACAGTGCCGAATACCAACAGTTCTGGAAGCGCCTGAACGCCGGTGAGTTCGTCGCCGCGCGCTTCAAACGTGTGGACAGCCACGGCCGCCTGGTGTGGTTGGAGGCCACCTACAACCCGGTGCTGGACGCCAATGAGCGGCTGTACAAAGTGGTCAAGTTCGCCACGGTCATTACCGACCAGGTCAACCGCGAGCAGGCAGTGGCCGAGGCCGCCAATATTGCCTACAGCACCTCTTTGCAAACCGACGACAGCGCCCAGCGCGGCACCACCGTGGTCACCCAGGCCGTGGACGTTATGCGCGACCTGGCCCAGCACATGCAACAGGCCGGTGAAGGCATCGAGGCGTTGAATGCCCAGTCCCAAGTGATCGGCAGCATCGTCAAGACCATCAGCGGCATTGCCGAGCAAACCAACCTGCTGGCGCTCAACGCCGCCATCGAAGCGGCGCGTGCCGGTGAGCAGGGGCGTGGCTTTGCGGTGGTGGCCGATGAAGTACGGCAATTGGCGTCACGTACCAGCAAAGCCACCGAGGAAATTGTTGGTGTGGTGCGCCAGAACCAGGACATGGCCCGCGACGCGGTGGCCTTGATGGCCGACGGTCGTGCGCAAGCCGAGCAGGGCCTGGCCCTGGCGGCGGAGGCGGGTACCGTGATCGTCGAAATTCAGGACGGTGCGCAAAAAGTAGTGAGTGCGGTCGGGCAGTTTGCCAATCAGCTGTCGAGCTGACCTGTCGGGCTTGTGCTTGAGGTATCGTAGGTCTTTTCTCGCTTGCAGAGCTGATCGACCATGAGCCCTACGTTCCGTCGCCCCGTCCCATTGTCCAAGGCTTACCGTTTGCTCAACCACGGGCCGACCGTGTTGGTGAGTGCAGCCCACAACGGCCAGCGCAATATCATGGCTGCTGCCTGGGCCATGCCGTTGGATTTCGAACCACCGAAAGTCGCGGTGGTGCTCGACAAGGCCACCTGGACCCGCCAGCTACTTGAAGGCGCCGGCACCTTCGTACTGCAAGTGCCTTGTGCCGCACAGGCTGATCTGGTGCAAACGGTGGGCAATACCCGCGGTGCTGAAACCGACAAATTCGCAGCCTACGGCCTGCACACTTTCAGCGGTGAGCACACCGAGGCGCCGATGCTGGAAGGCTGCGTGGCTTGGCTGGAATGCCGCCTGCTGCCCGAGCCGCATAATCAGCAGGCCTATGACCTGTTCCTGGGCGAAGTGGTCGCGGCCTATGCTGATGAGCGGGTATTCAGCGAGGGCCGCTGGCATTTTGAAGGGCATGATGAACTGCGCACGTTGCACCATGTGGCGGGCGGGAATTTCCTGGCCATTGGCCAACCGATTGTCGGGCGCCAGCTCTGACAGAGGCGCAAAGCCACGAAGATCAACTGTGGGAGCTGGCTTGCCTGCGATGGCATCACCTCGGTGTATCTGATGTACCGAGGTGTCTGCATCGCAGGCAAGCCAGCTCCCACAGTTTGAACGTATTCCAACCCAGTACTCAGCGTCCGAGCATTTTCACCCAACGCGATGGCGGCATGCCGTAGGTGCTGCGAAATTGGCGGGTCATGTGGCTTTGGTCGGTGAAGCCTGCGGTCATCGCCGCATCCACCAACGATTGGCCCTGGGCCAACAAGTGGCGCACCAGGTCCAGTCGGCGCATGGTCAGGTAGCGGTAGGGGCTGGTGCCGAATAACAAACGAAAATCCCGCGATAACGCCCACCGGTCGCGGCCGGCGTGGTCGGCAATTTCATCCAGGGTGATGCTGCGGCCCAGGGCGCTGTGGATGAATTCACGGGCGCGTCCGGCCGCAAAGTAGTCGAAGGATTTACGGCGGATGATGGCCCCGGACGCAGCGCTCAGCGCGTGGGCCAGGTTGAACAGGGCATCTTGCTCTTGCATCGGGTCAATCGGGCAATCCAGGCTTTGCAGCAACACTTCGCTGGCGCGGTGCAGCCGTGGGTCGGTGGACAAGCCGCCGGGGATAAACGGCAACGGCTGCCCACCGAGGATCTGCTGGATCAGCGCCGGCTCCACATAGATCATCCGGTACTTGAAGCCTTCATCGCTGCCGGCACGGCCGTCATGGGTCTCATCGGGGTGGATCACCATGGTGGTGCCGGGCAGGCTGTGGGTCGTGCCGCCGCGATAATGAAAACTCTGTACGCCGAACAACGTGCGCCCTATGGCGTACGTGTCATGGCGATGAGGGTCGAAGGCGAAGCCGGCAAAGTACGCCTCGATACGGTCAAGGCCACTGGCGTGGGGTGCGCGGTGCAGCCAGTCGAGGGAGTGGATGGGATTGCCCATGGTGACTTGTCACAAAAGGAAGTGGAAACACGTTAACTGAGTCTGCACCGGTTGTCTGCTGGGGTCTTGTACGATTGTGCAGGTGTGGGGCAATGCACATCGGGTAGCGAATCGCTAACCACCCATGGTAAGAAGCCTTACTTTCAACAGTGAGGCCGGGTCATGAGCAAGGTGCGGGTAGGGATTATTTTTGGTGGCCGTTCGGCTGAGCATGAGGTCTCGCTGCAATCGGCGCGCAACATTATCGATGCCCTTGATCGCTCACGCTTCGAGCCGGTTTTGATCGGTATCGACAAGGCCGGTCACTGGCACCTTAATGACACCTCGAACTTCCTGCTCAACCAGGAAAACCCGGCACTCATCGCCCTCAACCAATCCAACCGTGAATTGGCCGTGGTGCCCGGCAAGGCCAGCCAGCAAGTGGTGGAAACCTCCGGCCAGGGCTTGCTGGAACACATCGATGTGATCTTCCCGATTGTCCACGGCACCCTCGGTGAAGACGGTTGCCTGCAAGGCTTGCTGCGCATGGCGGACTTGCCCTTCGTCGGTTCCGACGTGCTCGGCTCGGCGGTGTGCATGGACAAAGACATCAGCAAGCGCTTGCTGCGCGACGCGGGTATTGCGGTCACGCCGTTCATCACCCTTACGCGAGCTAATGCGGCGCGCACCTCATTTGAAACGGCCGCTGGCAAGCTCGGTGTGCCGATGTTCGTCAAGCCCGCCAACCAGGGTTCGTCGGTGGGGGTAAGCAAAGTCGGCAGCGAAGCCGAGTACCGCGCTGCCGTTGAACTGGCGTTGGGGTTTGATGAGAAGGTGCTGGTGGAGTCCGCCGTCCAGGGCCGTGAGATCGAATGCGCCGTGCTGGGCAATGACGAGCCCATCGCCAGTGGTTGTGGCGAGATCGTGGTGAGCAGTGGTTTCTATTCCTACGACAGCAAATACATCGATGGCCAGGCCGCCCAGGTGGTGGTGCCGGCGGCGATCAGTCATGACGCCAGCGAGCGGATCCGCAGCCTGGCCATTGAGGCGTTTGAAGTGTTGGGCTGCGCCGGGTTGGCGCGGGTGGATGTGTTCCTGACGCAGGACGGCGAAGTGCTGATCAACGAGATCAACTCACTGCCCGGTTTTACCCGCATCAGCATGTACCCCAAGCTGTGGCAGGCGGCAGGCATGAGCTACAGCGAGCTGGTGAGCCGGTTGATCGAGCTGGCGCTGGAGCGGCATGCGGGGCGCAAGGGCTTGAAGATCAACCGCCAGTGATTGGCCCGAAGCAGTAACGCGATCAGGCGTTACTGAGTACTTCGCGAAAAACGTCCGGCCTTATGGCCGCAATATGCAGTAGCGAACGTGCTGCTCCGGAAGGTGCGCGACGCCCTTGCTCCCATTCTTGAAGGGTTCTTACTGACACGCCCAGAAGCTCGGCAAATTTGGGTTGTGAGAGCCCTGTCTTGCTTCTTGCTTCGGCAGCCTGAGTGACCTCAACGTGCTGCACGGCACCGTAACGTCCCGCTTTGACATCCTGAATGGCTGTGAGTAGTTCTTCGCCTATATTGCGTTTGGCGTCACGTTCCTTCAGTTCTTTATCAGTGAGTGGCATGGTTCATTTCCTTTGCGATTTTGTACAGGATATGTGCCGGAATATTCTCCGTGGCGCTCTTGCCATAAATCAGTAGCGCGACGACTGCTCCGCACTCCAGTTGTGTGGTGTAGATGACCCGCACTGATCCACTTTTACCCCGGCCCTCCATGCTCCAGCGTATCTTTCGGCAACCTCCCGAGCGCGGGATGACATTTCCAGCATCAGGATGGCTGGCGAGAAACGCCATGAAGATACCTTTTTCATCTTCAGTCCAATAGTCAGGCCATTGCCTGCTGAATAGAGGGGATTCTATGAGAGTGAGCACGCGAAATTCTACGTCTTTGACGTAGCCTCTGGCAAGAAAGGGCGGGCCAGAAAATCGCAGGTGAGAAGGGGCTGCTCAAGAAGGTTTCTATCGCAAAAAATGACATGGCACTTTGAGTTCTGGCGCTCTGCGTAGGATTTAAGGCGTAAGGTTGCAGGTCTTTTTTATAAGCCTGTACGAATAGATCAACACCTTAATCACCCAACGCCTCACCTTCACGCCGAGGGTCAGCACCGCCACTGAGCGTCACCTTGCCCTGGGCATCCCGCGTGCGCACGATGGCCTGCACGCCGCTGGTCATCTCGATCTCGCTCAGGGCGTGGCCCTTGTCCTTGAGCGCCTGTTTCAGCGCCGGGCTGAACAGCCCAGTTTCCAACTCGGTAGCACCATTGCGACTGCCAAAGTTGGGCAGGCTGATGGCCGCCTGCGGGTCGAGCTTCCAGTCGAGCATGGCCACCAGGGATTTACTCACGTACTCGATGATCTGCGAGCCGCCGGGGGAGCCGACGGTAGCCAGCAGTTCGCCCGTGTTGCGGTCGAACACCAGGGTCGGCGCCATGGCCGAGCGTGGGCGTTTGCCCGGTTGTACGCGGTTGGCTACAGGCTGGCCGTTTTCTGCGGGGATGAACGAGAAGTCGGTCATCTGGTTGTTGAGCAAAAAGCCCTGGACCATCACGTGAGAGCCGAATGCCGCTTCAACCGTGGTGGTCATCGACACGGCGCCGCCCTGGTCGTCCACCGCCACTACCTGTGAGGTGGAGATGCGCAGCGGCGAGCGGTCTGGTGCGTACGCCACCTGAATACCGGCGGGTTGGCCGGGCTTGGCGATGCCCATGCTGCGCTCGCCGATCAGCGTGGCGCGTTGTGCCAGGTAACCTGGCGCGACGAGGCCGGCGACCGGGACGGGGGTGAAGTCTGCATCGGCCACGTACAGCGCGCGGTCGGCAAAGGCCAGGCGCCCGGCTTCGGCGAGCAGGTGCACGGCCTCGGGTGTCGGCTCAAGCCCGGCCGGCGAAACACTCTTGACCGGTGTCATGGGGGCGATGGCCAGGCGTGGGTCGCGGGTTTCCAGCGCCTGCAATGTCCCCAGGATCTGCGCCACGGCAATCCCGCCCGAGGACGGCGGTGGCATGCCGCAGACCTTCCATTGTTTGTAGTCGGTGCACAGCGGTGCGCGCTGCTTGGCGGTGTAGCCCTTGAGGTCGGCCTGGGACAGGCTGCCGGCATTGCGATGGCCCTGTACCTTGCGTGCGATTTCATCGGCAATCGGGCCTTGGTATAGCGCATCCGGCCCTTCCTTGGCGATGCGCTTGAACACCGCGGCCAGTGCCGGGTTTTTCAATCGTGTACCGGTGGCTTTTGGCGAGCCGTCGGCATTCAGGAAGTACGCCGCCATGTCGGGTGATTGCGCGATAAAGCGGTCAGCGGCGATCAAGCTGTGCAAGCGTGGGGAAATGGCAAAGCCTTGCTCCGACAGACGAATTGCCGGCTCGAACAGCTTGGCCCATTGCAGGTGGCCGCTCTTTTTGTGCGCCATCTCCAGGGCGCGCAGTACGCCCGGCGTACCCACCGAGCGCCCGCCAATCTGCGCATCCGTGAACGCCATCGGCGTACCGTCGGCCTTCAGGAACAGACGCTCTGTCGCCCCGGCCGGTGCTGTTTCACGGCCGTCATAAGCCTGCACCTGTTGTCCATCCCACAGCATGATGAATGCACCGCCGCCGATGCCGGACGATTGCGGTTCCACCAGAGTCAATACCGCTTGCATGGCAATCGCCGCATCAATGGCTGAGCCGCCTTGACGCAGCATTTCACGCCCGGCTTCAGCGGCCAGTGGGTTGGCGGCGGCGGCCATATGGCGCTCGGCGTGGCGGGTGCTCAGGTCGGTGCGATAGCCCGAACCCAGCTCTGGCGCCGCAGGCTGTTCGTTGACGGGCGTGTGGCAGGCTGCGAGGGCCAGGGTTGCGGCGATGACTGTCAGGCTGCGGCGGGAAATCAAAAACACGCGCTGAACTCCGTTCATGTTGAGAAGGTGCTGTGGTCCTTGGGCTACTGCGTTTTTTACAGGTAAATTGTGCCTTGCATGTACAGCACGGCCTTGCCGGAAATAATCACCCGGTCACCCTGGAGTTCACAGCGCAACTGGCCCTTACGCTGGCCGCCTTGTTCGGCGCTCAATTGCGACTTGCCCAGGCGCTCGGCCCAGAACGGTGCCAGCGAGGTGTGCGCCGAGCCGGTAACCGGGTCTTCATTGACGCCCACATTCGGGCCGAACCAGCGCGAGACAAAATCAAACCGCGTGCTCTTGGCGGTCACCGCAATGCCGCGTTTAGGCAGGCCCTTGAGTCGCGCAAAGTCCGGTGCCAGGGCCGCTACCTGCGCTTCATCCTCCACCAGCACAATATAGTCGTCGGTGCCAAACACCTCGGCGGTTTCAAGCCCCAGGGCACTCAACATGCCGTGGGGCGGCTCGCAGCGTTCGGGTTTCTTTGCCGGAAAATCCATCGCCAGCTCATCGCCGTTGCGCGTTACCCGCAACTCGCCGCTACGGGTGGCAAAGCGAAGAACCTGCGGGGCGTCCGCCAATTTGTGGATCAATACCCACGCGGCTGCCAACGTGGCATGGCCGCACAGGTCCACCTCAACTTCCGGCGTGAGCCAGCGCAACTCATAGAACTCGCCACGGGGTACAAAGAACGCGGTTTCCGAAAGATTATTCTCGGCCGCGATCTGCTGCAGTTGCTCGTCGGGCAGCCACTCGGTGAGCGGGCACACTGCTGCCGGGTTGCCGCCGAAGGGATGGTGGCTGAAAGCGTCGACTTGGTAGATGTCCAGTTGCATCGGGGGCACTCCGTGTTCAGGGGAGGCTGGACACTAACAGTGGGGTAGGGGGGCGTCAAAATACAGTTAGGGAGTTTTTTGCGCGCATAAAAAAACGGCCTACCTTTCGGTAAGCCGTTTTTAGTACTTGGTGGCTACACAGTCATTTGAACCAAATTCATAACCTACTGTATTTATTATTATTTTTAGCTGTTAAGTCAGGTTGGCATACATATAGGCATACATGCCGCCGGGATCTCAACGAATGCACCTCTCATACCTGATCTTGGCATAATGTCGTGCGTCTCGACAAAACGACGGACCTCGGACTGATCTACCAAAACATGGCGTCCATTGCCTCCGAGTGGCATTACTAGCCAAATAGGCTGGAAAAACTGGATTTGCGGGTGATGTTGGATTAGATGGTTAGCCGCTAATCGTTATTTTGATGTGAGCCCCTGAACATAGGAATGCGGAGCCTTCCTATGTTCAGGGGCTTGGTCTGAAAGTCTTAATGACTTTGGTGTTGGCGACAGTCGTCAAACAAGCTATCTCCGCAGATGGGATGTCGTTTGCGGCTTCGGCGCTAACCAGTTAGTGCTAAGCGTATTGGTACGAGCTTCCGATGCTTGGTTTTATTGGACGCCGCCACACCGTTGAAACCGGCCTGGACGACAACAAGTGTTTCGTAGTGCTTGCCTGTTGCTGATGTAACGGTTACCCCCATACCCGCTGGCGTTTGAGGAAACTCTCGATGGTGTGTGCGGCCTGCTCGATTGAGGAGGTTGTGCTGTCAATGACAATTTCGGGGGCCTCCGGGCGTTCATAGGGCGAGTCAATGCCGGTGAAATTCTTGATCAGGCCTTTGCGTGCCTTGGCGTAGAGGCCCTTGGGGTCGCGCAGCTCCAGGACATGCAGAGGCGCATCGATAAATATTTGGGTAAGCGGATTAAATGGTTGATCTTACCTTTGCATGAGAGTGAGACAGACCGGCATCTCATCGGATTATCTGGTTGATGCTTCACCTACTGCTGGTGCATGTTTCCTTCGCTAATTCCAGCAAGAACCCCACACGCCTCAACTTCCCGGTCATCGTTGCAACTCGCTCTCAGTGAAACGAGTTGTTTCTCAAGCGCTTGCAGAGCGGTTATCTGCGACCGCACATGAGAGATGTGATCATCGAGCAAGGCGTTGACGGCGGTACAAGGCTGATGAGGGTCGTCCTCATAGCTCTGTAGTTCGTGAATCTCAGCCAGTGACAGGCCCAGGATTCTGCAGCGACGGATGAAGGCCAGCCCCTCACCATGCTTCTCGGTATAGACACGGTAACCGTTGTCCTGCCGATCAGGCGGCGGCAACAAGCCCTGCTGTTCATAGAAGCGGATCGTCTGTGTTTCGACCCCTACCAACTGCGCCAACTGACCAATGCGCATCAGCCTCCTCCCCAACGGATTCTTTACTCTATTGACCTTATAGTAGCTTTATAGTTTTAAATGGTACCACAACATTGTTCAAGTGGAGTCGTATCATGAGCAAATCCTGTGGTGGCGCCTGTGGCGGTGATGCAACGTCCGCAGCGGATACCGATATACAGGCCTCCTCCGAGGCGCCAGGGAGATGGGTCAGTGTTTATGCCGTGCCGAAGATGGACTGTCCATCAGAAGAACGAATGATTCGCCTAGCCCTGAACGGCTTTGAGGAAATTCGGGCGCTGTCCTTCGACTTGTCGAACCGCCGGCTGAAGGTCGTGCATGACGGCGAGGTCGAGCCCGTCACCTCGAAACTGAAGACCTTGGGGCTAGGCGCCTCGCTTCAGGAAACCGTCGCTGCAAATCCGGAGACCATCAAGGCCGCCGAGTTTTCGGCAGCTTCTGCTAAGCAAGAATCCGGGACCCTGCGCTGGTTGCTCGGCATCAATGCACTTCTGTTCGTGGTGGAAATGACTGCCGGTCTGATCGCCCGGTCCACCGGCCTGATTGGAGAATCCCTGGACAATTTTGCCGATGCGGCGGTGTACGGGCTTGCCCTTTATGCGGTTGGACATAGCGTGAAAATGCAGGTACGTGCCGCGCATCTTGCTGGTGTACTGCAACTGATCTTGGCTGTGGGCGTGCTCGTAGAGGTGGTGAGACGCTTTGTATTCGGTAGTGAGCCTGAATCGCTGGTGATGATGGCTATCGCATTCGTCGCATTGATTGCCAATACCAGTTGTCTGCTGCTCATATCCAAACATCGGGAAGGCGGGGCGCACATGAAGGCAAGCTGGATATTCTCGGCCAACGACGTGGTGATCAACCTGGGGGTCATCACCGCCGGCGCCCTGGTCGCGTGGACCGGTTCCAATTATCCGGATCTGATTATCGGCACCATCGCGGGGGGCATTGTACTTAACGGTGCCAGACGCATTTTGGCGTTGAAGGGTTAAATAATGCTCATTATTGGCAAAAAGCTCTCGCCGTATGCCCTATTGTCCATATCGGGCCTGCTGGCAGCGTCTGATCAGGCTGTAAAGTGGCTGGTGCAGCAATCAATGGCCTATGGCGAGTATGTTTCGGTGACCCCGTTCTTTAACTGGGTGCACCTATGGAACACCGGTGCCGCATTCAGTCTTTTTGCGAATGGTGGAGGCTGGCAGCGCTACTTTTTTATCGGAATCGCGGTAGTGGTCTCGATTTTTCTGATCAAGCTGATCCTTGAAAATCGTCATAAAGGAGAAGCCATCGCTTACAGTCTTATCCTCGGTGGCGCCATGGGCAACCTGATTGACCGGGTCTTTCGCGGCTATGTTGTGGATTCCTTTGATTTCTATTGGCGAGACTGGCATTGGCCGGCCTTCAACCTGGCTGATATTGCAATTGTCCTCGGTGCCTTACTTTTCGTTTCCAGCAGCTTGTTGGGTAAAAAAGCAAACACCAATGCCGAGTCGGATGGATCTGACTGACACCTACGCCTATACAACACCATGACCGAACTTCCCGACAACATCCTTCACCTGCCGCAATACCAAGTACTGGGCTGCAAATCAACCGACGACGAAATGCACTTCCAGGTGGACGTGCCCGATCCCATCGCCTGCGAGGAATGCGGCGTGCAGGGTGAGTTCGTACGGTTCGGCAAGCGTGACGTTCCCTATCGTGATCTGCCCATCCACGGCAAGCGGGTCACTCTCTGGGTGGTCCGCCGCCGATACACCTGCCGGGCCTGCAAGACAACATTCAGGCCCCAGCTACCGGAGATGGTGGACGGATTCCGTATGACACTGCGGCTGCATGAGTACGTGGAGAAGGAATCCTTCAACCACCCCTACACCTTTGTGGCGGCACAGACCGGCCTGGACGAGAAGACGGTGCGCGACATCTTCAACGCCCGCGCCGAGTTCCTGGGGCGCTGGCACCGCTTCGAGACGCCCCGCATCCTGGGCATTGACGAGCTATACCTGAACAAGCGCTACCGCTGCATTCTGACCAACATTGAGGAGCGAACCCTGCTCGACCTGCTGGCCACCCGCCGCCAGGACGTGGTGACCAACTACCTGATGAAGCTGAAAGACCGGCAGAAGGTCGAGATCGTCAGCATGGACATGTGGAACCCCTACCGGGCAGCGGTCAAGGCTGTGCTGCCCCAGGCCCGTATCGTGGTCGATAAGTTCCATGTGGTGCGCATGGCCAACGATGCCCTAGAGAGAGTGCGCAAGGGCCTCAGAAAGGAGCTGAAACCGTCCCAGAGCCGGACTCTCAAGGGAGACCGGAAAATCCTGCTGAAACGCGCTCACGAAGTCTCAGACCGGGAGCGCCTCATCATGGAGACCTGGACAGGCGCGTTCCCGCAACTGCTGGCCGCCTACGAGCACAAGGAGCGCTTCTACGGCATCTGGGACGCCACCACACGGCTCCAGGCAGAAGCCGCCCTGGACGAGTGGATAGCCACCATCCCGAAGGGCCAAAAGGAAGTCTGGAGCGATCTGGTCAGGGCAGTGGGAAACTGGCGCGAAGAGACCATGACCTACTTCGAGACGGACATGCCCGTCACCAACGCTTACACGGAGTCCATCAACCGACTGGCCAAGGACAAGAACCGTGAAGGGCGCGGTTACTCCTTCGAGGTGATGCGGGCACGAATGCTCTACACCACGAAGCACAAGAAGAAGGCACCGACTGCGAAGGTCTCTCCTTTCTACAAGAAAACCATCGGTTACGGACTGCCGGACTTCGCAGAGGAACTCAACTACGGAGTCGATCTATCAACCATCTGAGGGTGGTATCAGATTGATGGGGTGAAGGTGCCCCATCAACCATTAAATCCGTATACCCAAATATTTCAATAAAGTCGCCGGGGACGAACAGCGCCCTGGCCATGCGGCGTTCCTGTTCGAAGGGCGAGATCAGGCAGACCAGGGTGATGACCCCAGCATCTACCATCAGCCTGCCGACCTCGGCCGTGCGCCGAATGTTTTCCTTGCGGTCGTTATCGGCAAAGCCCAGGTCGGCGGTTAAGCCCTGGCGTAGCCGGTCGCCGTCAAGCAGGCAGGTGTGCAGCCGCTTACCGTGCAGGCCGGCCTGCACGCGGTTGGCAATGCACGACTTGCCGGCCCCCGACATACCGGTGAACCACAAGAGCAATGAGCGATGCCCTTTGAGGGTGGACTGGGCCTGGCGTTCGATCTCAAACGGGTGGGGCACCAGGTCCGGGGTACGCAGGGGATGTGACGGTAGTACCAGTGACGGGGGCATGAAAGACATCTCCATGGGGGCGGATGACAGTCAGAATTCAATTACCGCTCGGTAGCGCACTGTGTTGTTGCGCAGGGCGTCCAAGGCCTGGTTGATCTGCTCTGTCGGGAAAATCTCCACCATCGGCCAGACATGGTGTTCGCTGGCAAATTCCAGCATTTTCAGCATGTCGTGACGCCCGCCGACGTTGGCGGTACTGACGGTCAAGGTCTTGTAGGTCATGGCAGGAATGTCCAGCGTGACCGGGCCGGGCATCCCGGCAAAACACAGGGTGCCATGGGGGCGCAGCAGGGCGATGGCCCGTTCCCAGTCCTGGTCGTTGGAAGCGGTGATTAGCAAGAAGTCCAGGGTATTTTCCTGTGCCTGCAACGTGGCCAAGTCCAGGGTGTAGAAATGGCGCGCACCCAGCTGTAATGCCTGGGCTTTCTTGTTATCGGAGCTCGATAACGCGGTGACCGTGCAGCCGAACTTGGCTGCAAACTGGATGGCCAGGTGGCCGAGCCCACCGATGCCCAACACGCCCACGCGCATGCCTGGCCGGGTGCCCCGTAGCAACGCGGTGAACACCGTCTGCCCGGCGCAGAACAGCGGCGCGGCCACATGAGAGGGCAGGTTGTCGGGGAGCAAGAACACGAAGCGGCTGTCGCAGGTCAGGAAGTCGGCAAACCCGCCTTTTTGCCCGTTACTGCAGGTTGGCAGCACGGCCGCACAGTGTTGCTCTTCACCCTTGAGGCACCACTCGCACGCCAGGCAGGCGCCCTTGTACCAGCCGACGCCGACGCGCTGGTCGGGGCTAAGGTGGGTAACTGCCGACCCGGTGCGCACCACGCGCCCCACAACTTCATGGCCACACACCTGTGGGTATTGGGAAGCTTCACCCCAATCGCCTTCAATCAAATGCAGATCGCTGGTGCAGGCTCCGCAATGGGTCACCTGGATCTCCACTTCGTTGGCCCCGGGATCCGGGCGCAGGTAGGTGAACGGTTCCAGTGGAGAGCCCGGCCCATAGGCGGCCCAGCCGTTAGTAGTGCGTGTCATGGGTTCACTCCTGGGTTAGGTTCAGTGCCGTGAGGTACTGTTGGGTCCATTCAGCGTCGATCACCGGGCACTCCAAATGATCAAGTAGCAGCGGCGGTGGAGGGTTGAAGTAGCTGAAGTCATCAATGATCATCGGCAGGATTAACAGCGTGCGCTGCAACACGGCCTTGCCAGGGGCCTGTTCCTTGAGTCTGGCCTGCCATTGTTCCAGGGGCAGTGGTGCATACTGGGTTGGTCCCAGAAGCGTCTGTATCCAGGCGCATAACTGGGTCCATTTGAGGTTCGCCGCAGGGTTATACAGGTGCTGTACGGGCGGTGAACCCAAGGCCTGGCCGTGGATCGCTGTGTGGGTAAATACCTGCGCGACATAGTCCACGGGGGTCAGGTTCATTGACCAGCTCGCTTCGTCTGGCCAGGCATTGAGGGCCAAGCAGCTGCGAATCAGTAGCCCGACATAGTCCTCCTGGTTTATCGACGCGCCACTGTCGGGATGTGCGGGGGCGCTGATGTCGCCACAGCGCAGAATGTTCAGGGACAGCCCGCGGCTTTCGCAAAACGCAATGGCCAAGTGTTCGGCCACCAGCTTGGCGCGGTTATAGCCGGTCGATGGCACCGGCTCCGGTAGGGTCGAGGCAAACACCACGCCGGCCCCGTTTGCGGCTGCCAGGCCGAGCACCTCGACCACACCGCCGACGTTGGTCTGGGCCAGGCGTTCATAGCGCTTGAGCCAGTTGACGTCGGCGGCGCAATGAATGATGCAGTCCACGTCTTGGCACAGCCGCTGATAGGCCGCGCTCGCTAGGCCGAATTGTGGTTGCGCCAGATCCCCGGCCATGCCCTCGACCCGAGCCGTGCGGGGCGACAATCCCAATTTGGCTACCCGACGTTGAGCCTGGGCCGCATCATCCGCACGGACCAGGCACAAGATCGTCTCCACACCGGCTGTTTGTTGCAGTTCGGCAACCACCCTGCGCCCTAGATACCCAGTCGCTCCGGTGACCATGATTGTGCGTCGGGCCAGGCGTCGCGGCGCCTGCTGCAGGCTCGCCACAGCCGTGGTCAACCGGGCCAAATAACGCTCGGCTTCTGCCGTGACCGAAAAGGCCACTTCCAACAGCGGCGTACCTTGCAGCCGATGGGCCAGCAGCCTGCTGATCCCTGCCACCGTCGAGTCGCGGGTGATATCGGCAATCGTAAGGTTCGTCTCGAATGCGCGATTGATGCGCGTCATCAAATCCAGCAGCAACAAGCTGCCGCCAATATCGATAAAGTCGCTATCGGGCCCCAGGGTGACCCCTTGCAGGTTCATGCAGCGCGCCCACAGCCTTGCCACTCGTACTTGCAGCGGCGTCAGCGGCGGTAGGTCATCCGACAGCGGTGCTAAAGGCTGCAGCAACAGGGCTTGGGCACCCAGACGCTTCTGGCTCGCTCCCGCCGGAATCGACGCGGCAAGAAAGTACCCCAGTGGCACGCTGAATGCGGGCAGGTGCTGGCCTGCCCACTGGCGCAGGGCGCCAGCAGCTGGAGGGTTGTCGGGGTCTCGGGCGCTGATAAAGGCCACCAGTTGCATATCCTGGCCCTCGCCACGGGTAGTGACCAGCGCGCTGCGTACCTCGGAGTGAGTCATCAATACCCGCTCGACGTCTGCGCTGAAGATCTTGAAACCGCGCACCTTCAAATGGGTCGTCGCACGCCCTATCAGATAAACCTCTCCGGTCTCGCTCAGCCGCACCATATCGCCGGTGCGCAGCAGCCGGTGTGCCAGCGTCGGGCAGTCGGTGGCCATTGGATTTTCCACGAAGGCACTGCGGTTTGCCGCGTCGTCATTGAGGTAGCCCATGCTGAGGCCTGGGGTATGGACGTACAGTTCACCGTGGCCACCCAGCGGCGTGCAATCGAGGGCCGGGTCTAGCACGTAGGCCTGGGTTCCGGCGGTAAATTGCAGATGTCCGTCCGGGGCGGATAACGCGACATCTCCGGCTTCATTCGAGCCATACAGGTCGATCACCCGGCAATGCGGCAGGCAGCGCACGAGATTCTGGCGCGTGGTCGCTGGCAGTTGTTCGCCGCTCAGCCACAGGCAATGCACTGCGGCAAAGGCTTGTTTGAACGCCGGCTCATCCTGCATCAGGCCTGCCGCCAGGCTGGGGGTGATCATCAATTGGCTGAGCTGGCCCCACTGGACGAATGCCCGTAGAGCCTGAGGATCCAACACCATGGCATCCGGAATCAGGCAGGCGGTGGCACCGCTGAAAATAGGGTAGTAGACATATCCAGCCATCCAAGCATTGAGGCCCACTCGGTCGCCCGGGCGGATGTGCTGTTGCCAAAGCGCCAGGGAATCAAGGCGACCGTGTTCGGCGATGGTGACAATCTTCGCCGTGCCGGTAGTGCCGGAGGTAAGCAGGCCGTAAGCTAGGTCATTGACGACAGCTGCACGTCGGGTTACGGCAGCGGGCGCGGGGTCCAGTTCGTCGAACACCAGGGTGCGATAACCGGGCGGCAAGTCGTTGAGACTGGTGGTGTCACCTACCACCACCACCGGCTGGAGGTTGGTCAGGGCCTTGGCGGTAGCCTCCAGGCCATACCAGTGAGGAATATCGAGGTAGGGCCAGCCCAGCAGGCTGCAGGCGGTCATGGTGATCAGGCTTGGAAGGTCCTTGTCCAGGCGGATAGCCACCCAGCCGCTATGGGTGCAAACTTTCGACAGGCGTTCGGCCAGCGTGGTGGCATGGGCATGCAGTTGCCTGGCATTCAGTTGCCTATGCGGTGTCATCGCGACCAACCTCTCAGGGGCTTGGTCCAGTAAGCGAAAGAAGTGTTGCTGCCATGATAGGCCCGGCGCGCTGGCAGTGCTGGCGTGGCGGTTGCTGGCGATTTGATGCGTGCGGCTACGTAGGCTCGCATTTAGCGCAAGGGTTGCCAGTTGCGCACTGATTCGCGGGGCCTGAGCGCCAGGGTTGGACGGATCGATGGCTATCAGGGGCAAGTCAAGGGCCCTGGCCGATGGCGTGTCAGGTGCCATCAGGCACAGGAACCGCTGACGCGCCTGCGCGGGAGAGCAATAGGCTATATTTTCGTCGGTCGTCAGCAGCACCAGAGGCCCGTCCTGCAACATGGCCAGTTCACGCATGGTTTCCTCGTTCAGCATCTGGCCGCTGCTGTCCAACAGCCAAAGGGCATAGTCTTCGGGGAGATGGGCCGCCAGTTGCAGGGCGCTACTGCGATGCTCGTCGGATGGGGCCAGTAACAGGACTTGGAGTCGCGTCGTGATCGGTTCATGCAGGCACTTAAGGTGATCCGCTGCATCAGCCAGCCGTTGCCAGGTGGCGGATAGCTGGAAAAACCGATAAATCACCTGCTTGTTCCGCGCCGTTTGTTCCACTATCTCAGGGAATTCCATGGCCGAGTGTGTCACCGGGGCGAACCCGGATGAGCGCTCGGCCTCATCATGCCAACCCTTGAAAAACTGCCATTGCGCAATCTGTTCCGGCTCCCATGACAACAGTCGTGGGGAATAGTCGATACCGGCAAAATCGCAGAAACGCATCAGGGTGCCTTGGGTCTCCCCCATCAAGTCGGCGTCACTGTCCAGGTACAGCACTTGGTCGCTGGGGCAATGCTCCAGTACTAGATTATGAATGCTCGCCAGCTCATCGAAACCCGACTCGGCGGCATCGAAATAAGTGGTACCGCCGCCCTGGCTGACGCGATAAAGCGATTGCATGACATCCAGTGGCTGGCGTACCAGGAAGACATGCTTGAAACCCGTCAACCAGGCGCCATCAATGGCCTGGAAGTCAAAAAAATAGGCGATCTCTTTAGCAAATTGCAGTCGCAGGGGCAAAGCGGGGCGTTGGCACAGCAGGTCCATCGCTTGGCTGTAGCGGGTGATGCCCACGGGGCCTTGTTCGGCCTGCCGGGTGCGCTCGATCAGCGCATGCTTGGCGGGAAAGTGCTGCAACAGGAAGGGTTCCGACAGCTGCTCATGCAGCACCCTCACGTCTGGATGTTGCATCACGGCCCGCTCGAAGGCGGTCGAGCGGCTCCGGGAGACGGCCCAGAGAATTACGTTGGGCAGATGAGATGACGTCAGCATAAACAGCTCCTGGGCAGGGCCTGTACACGTGAGGTGTCTAGCGCTCGCCTGCGGGTTTTTTCAGCACAATGAAACCCGACAGCAGAATAAGGACCAGGCCGGTAGCGGTTCGGCCGTTCAGCATTTCGTTGAACAACAGGGCGCCCCAGGCGATGGCAAAAATCAGGTAGGTGTAGTCAAACGCACCAATGACCGAGGTCTCACCAACTTGGTAGGCTTTGGCGAGCCCGATGCTGACGACTACCATCAGGACCGCCAATACGATCATGATCCACCAGTCGCCCTGGCCCATGGCCGACCAGCCTCCAATCAGGAATCGTAAACCGTCATCCACCGGAAAATGCGGGCCGGTCTGCAGCACCACCAAGCTGCCCACCACCCCAATGATCAGCAACGCGACATTCATGGCCAACGCCAAGAGTACGGGGTCCTCATCGGCACATTTGCCCTTGGTCACCACCACGGCAAGGGCGTATAAAATAGCGGCGAGTACAGGCAGTAGCGCATAGGTATTGAAGTCTTCGGTGCTCGGCGCCAGGGTAATCACGACCCCGACAAAACCCAGGCAGATCGCCAGCCATTTGCGTGTGGTCACGTTCTCCTTCAAGGAGAGGGCCGAGAACAAAGCGATGAACAGAGGTGTGGTATAGATAGCCAAGGCGGCGACGGTCAGGCTGATGAAGGGCAGTGCGCCGTAAAAGGCGATCCACATCAACGACAGCAGCAGGCTTCTTATCACCACCCACAGGGGAGACAGCGGCCACAAATTCGTGGCGCCGCGCAGGTGAACCACCAGCGCCATCAGAATGCCCGAGGCCAGCACAGAACGGATTACATACAGTTGCCACATTGAAGTCTCGGCACTGGTTGCCTTTATGATGGCGTCTGACACCGAGAGCAAAAATACCGAACCTACAACGATAAGAATGCTTTGTCGGTTATCAGTGGCGGTTATCGTAGTGCTTCCAGACATGAGTTTTCCTTGATTAACGGCTTTAAGGATTCTGAGTGCGCACTGGCTGTATTTAAAGTGACTTATGGTTACGCAGAAGGACTGAAAATTATGGATAATTTCAAACGCTCACTGCCCCCACTGTCCAGCCTTGTGCCTTTTGAAGCGGCGGCGCGACTTGAGAGCTTTTCCAAAGCCTCTGAAGAGTTGAACTTGACCCAGGCCGCAATTAGCAAACAGGTGCGTTCTCTCGAAGAATTCCTGGGTGTTGCGTTATTTACCCGCAGAAATCGGGCGGTATTCCTGACGGCGGCGGGTGTCGAATTTCGCGATGCCGTTCGGACGGCATTCCTGGGTATTGCGTCGCAAGCCGAAGATCTGAAAAAAGGCCGGGAAAGCAGCGAAGTAGTCCTAGTGGCACAGTTGTGCGAAGCTTTCTATTGGCTGACGCCCAATATTCCCGCGCTGCATAGGAAGTACCCGGATCTGGAGGTGCGCCTTAACGCATCGACCCAGCCCATCACCGCAACCGCTGAAAAATTTGATATCGCCATCCAGACCTCAGGCCGGGCTTCTGGCGATCACACGCGGCTGTTTACCTTGAGCGATGACATCTATCCGGTATGTAGCCCACGCTACCTCGCTTCTTTTGGCAGCACGCCGCTGGTCTTGGCGGACTTGGCCAACCTGCCGCTGCTGCACCACGTTGCAGTACCGCAAGACTGGAGCACCTGGAACGATTGGTTGCTGGAATTCGGCATCAAGGCGGGTGGCTCCAAGGACAAATTCTTCGACAGCTATCCAGTGATGATGCAGGCTTGTGTCGAGGGGTTCGGTTTTGCATTGGGGTGGCGTCGGACCACCGAAAAAATGCTCGCCAGCGGCGACCTGGTACGGCCCTTTGCCGAATCCACCCATCTGCCGGAAGCTCTGAGCGTCTACAAATGGCGAGACGCCAACCTGCGTCCGGCAGCCCGGCAGTTGCTGGATTGGTTGAAGTCATCCTTTGGTGACTGAGGCGCAATGCCTGCGTTCGGTCCTTCGCTGATAAGGCAGGGCAGATTAACAGCGAAAGCTAGAGCGCAGGACCGTTCGCTGAGGAGCTCGCTTGCGATAGCGGCAGTTGGAACACCGCAGGGTGTCAGATATTCAACGTCATCATTAACGACCACCTCAGGCAAGCCAGCTCCGACAAGGAGACGCGCACGGCTCAACGGCCAGATTACTATTAGGTGGCGACGGTAGCACTGCCGGTACTTATGGCATCTGATACACCACTATCGCAGCCTCGCTCTCGACATAAACCCCAAGGGGGCGTTTTCAAAGACCCTAAGAGGGTGTCAGCAGGCCAAGGGCCGCCAGGGTTTTTTTCTGGATGTCATGCACGGCATGTTCGCTATTAGCACCCAGGCCCGGGTCAACGACAAAACGTCCCTGCTGGTAGCCATCACTGCTCAAGCCCCGCTGGACGCTAGCGCACAGGGGCACATCTTCTTCGCGAATAACCGCTACAAAATCGATGACTTCCTGCTCTTCCCGAGTGGGTGTGGCGGCATCGCAAAACCATTCGACCACTTGCAAGGTGTGATCCACTGCGATGGGGATGTGGTGCAGGACATTCATATAGCCCCCTGGGTACACCTCCAGGCAAAAGTTTGGCCATAAGTACCATGCACCAAACTGACGGGACTGTGGTGAGGTTTCCTTCATCGTATACCCTTGATTTGTTCCACTGTCGTGGCTGACATGGGCGTGGTAATGCTCATGGATCGCCAAGTGGTAGCTCTTGAGATCAAGGGTGGCCATGGACAATGTCGGATGGCACATCGGGCAGTGATAACACTCCGAATAGTTTTCCACCGAAACTTTCCAGTTGGACTGCACGCTGTAGTTCTTGGAATACGCATGGGACAATTTTTCCGGCGCCGGAGCAAAGGATCTTATGGAGTCTTCCAGGCCGGGAAGCAGGGCTTGCATGGATGCGCATTTGCTGTCGAAATTGATAAAAATAAACCCGCAAAATACCTCAAGCCGGATGGGCACGAGTTGCACCTGCTCAGTACAGAAGTCCTTGAGATGCTCGGACTTTCGCGCGCTGACCAACTGGCCCTGGGTGTTATAGGTCCAGGCATGGTAAGGGCAGGTCAACAGCCCGGGCACATGGCCACTCCCCTCCACGAGCCGGTGTGCACGATGCTGGCAAACATTGTGGAATGCCTTGAAGTCGCCGTCCTTGTCTTTGACCACCAGGGCACTCTGGCGACCCAGGTCCCGGACGTAATAGTCACCGGCCTGGGCCAAGGCTGAAACGTGGCAAACGTACTGCCAGGTCTTGCAGAAAATCAGCTCCATTTCCTGTTCGAAGAGCCGGCTATCCACATAGTGTTCGCTGGGTAAGGTGAAGGATGCAAAGGGATCCGCGTCGAAGCCGCGAGCCAGATGCAAGGATGATGGGGCGCTGGACATGGAGCCTCCATGGATCAACGTGGTGGAAAGGGCCGCGGCGCTCAACTGTACTGCGCGACCGGTGATTCGAAATGCCGGGGGGCGAGTTCGAGCCCCAGCCCCGGGCTGTCCAGTACATACGCGCGGCCCTGGCGAATATCGAACCCACCCGTGGCCAATTGCACATCGTGGTGCCGGCAGCAGTTCCAGCTCGCGCGATGAAAACGCGCTGGCGTCGCGGTGGCCAGATGCATGACGGCGCTGTCCGAAATCAAGGTGCCGCCGACGTCCTCAATGTTCATCTGGATTCCGTGATGGATGCAGAAGTCGCGCAGTTGCCGGGCCTTGGTCAAGCCACCGACCCGACCGATTTTCAGCCCGATGACCTGAGTGATGTTATGGCGTTGGGCATACGCCAGGTCTGCCAGGGTCACAATAGACTCATCAAGGATAATCGGATTACGAGTCAGCTCGCGCACGGCGCGGCACTGATCCATGGACTCACAGGGCTGTTCGAAACACACCGTAGGATCCTGCACGCTGTTCATCACCGCGACGGCATCGGCCACCGTCCAGGCACGATTGACGTCGAACGTAATCACCTCGCCCGGCAAACGCTGCGCAATCAGGTAGTTGATCCGCGTTACATCCTCTTCGACACCGGTGCCGACCTTGCAAGAATGGGTGCGGTAACCCTGCTGTCGGGCGGCCGCCAGGTGTGTGGCCATAAGGTCGGGGTTGTCTGTGGGAATGCTGCTCTGCAAGGCAATCGAGTCCTGGAACTTACCCCCCAGCAGGGCATACAACGGGAGGTTGCAGTGCTTGCCGAGAATGTCCCAGCACGCCAGGTCAATTGCCGCTTTCACATACGGGTGCCCGGGCAGCATCACGTCCATCCGCTCGTTGATCTGGTCCAGGTGCAACGGGTTTTCCCCCATCAGATGGGGCGCCAGTTCATCGATCCCCGCCCGTACGCCTCTGGCATAGGCCGGCAGGTAGGTGGCGCCCCATGGGCAGCTTTCACCCACCCCCAGCAAACCGCTGTCGGTACCTATCACGACCACGGTGGAATCCAGCGCGGCATAGTGCAGGCGACCGCCGCTGAGGCTGTATTTTTCCTTGAGCGGGACGTCGAA
This sequence comes from Pseudomonas sp. PA-7-1E, assembly GCF_021605325.1. Classification (NCBI taxonomy): domain Bacteria; kingdom Pseudomonadati; phylum Pseudomonadota; class Gammaproteobacteria; order Pseudomonadales; family Pseudomonadaceae; genus Pseudomonas; species Pseudomonas sp. PA-7-1E. The sequence goes on along the minus strand of NZ_WKFA01000030.1, from coordinate 7,388 downwards.
CTGGTAGACCTTGATGGACGTTATTTTCATGGCACAAGTACCCCCTCGGCCTCGGAAAGACCCGCCATGCGGGGCGAGATGGCAACATCCAGGATCGATTGTTGGAAAATCCGGTTGATAACGCTCAGCTTTAGCTCATGGCGTTTTTGATCGACTACCGCGATGCTGTCGAAGCACGGCTCGTAGCTGTCCATGTGTTCGGCCACCCAACTAGGGCCGCAGCTCCAGTTGACGACCTGGGTGACCAGCGAGGGCGACAGGCCCATGGCGCCGCCAATTTCAGCGGCCTCCCCGAGGATGACCCGGTTGATACAGGCGAGGAATTCCACCAGATGCGTCGCCAGCTTGATCTTTTGGTTGTCGGTAAACCGGATGCCGGAGTGGAACGTTCCCGGCAGTGTGGGGGTGATCCGGCCGAAGGCATCCTCGGTAAAAGCGCCGCTGTGTCGGTAGTTACGATTGGCGCCGTAGGGCGAGGGTGCCTGGAAGTCGGCCAGCGCAAGCGCAATGCTGTTTTCCTGTTCGCTCAAGGCTGCGACCTTGACGTGATTGTCCTGAGTGTCGAACCGCGCTCCGGCCTGTCGATAACGATCAGCGATGATCCGCCCCAAGGGCATCGCCACCCCCAACTCATCGGCCAGCGCCTCGGTGAGGCTCATGTCCTTGACCGTGATCTCCAGGGTGCACGAATGGTCGTAGCTGGCGTCGAGCATAAACGGGGTCAACTGATTGCTGACAAAGCAGTTACCGCGGGAGGTTTTTACGAAATCCCAGAACCAGTGCAGCGGGATCTCATTGGCCCGGGCCAGCACCAGCAACTCGGCCCACACGGCGGTGGCGGCGTAAAACAGCAGGTTGGTCAGTAACTTGACGGACTGCCCGGTGCCGATCTCACCTACATAAAATGCCTTGCGGCCCATGGTCTCCAGCACGCTGTGACTTGATTGATAACCGATTTTGTCGCCACCGATGTAGAAACACACATTGGCGAAATCCACCCCCATATGCGACAGATTGCTGACCGGGGCTTCAAGGCTATGGATGTGTTTTTGTCGGGCCAGTCCGGCGATATGCCGGGTGTTGTGGTAATCGGTGGTGGAGGTATCGATCCATACCGAATTTTCCGCCATCCCGGCCAGCGCACCCTCCGGCCCGGTCATGTTTTCCAGCACATGATGGGGTAGGGGCAGGCAGGTCACGACAACCCCACAACCGCTGGCACACAGCGCGGGGGTGGCCTTCCAGCGAGCACCTGCAGCGATCACGGAGCTCGCACGTGTCGGGTCGATGTCATACACCTGAACCTCGTATCCGGCGAGCAGCAGACGCTCCACCAGTGGCCGGCCCATATTTCCAACGCCGATGAAGGCGATTTTGTTTGGCTCTGCGGTGTGCATATCGCTTCTCCTGTGGGCCGCTTCAAGCGAACTCGCGCGCCCTGCCGGCGCCCTGGCCGGATACCCAGATGGAATTGAAGTTATCGAGCATGACCTGCCGGCAGGCGACCGTTTGATCACTGCCTAGCGGGGTAAACACGGCATCAATGTCCGGGTACACAAAAAACGGCAGTGACACCCTGGCGCTGCTTGCACGGTGGATCACCTGGTGCGGCGTACTGGTAAACAGGCCGTTGCTCCACTTCATCAACATATCGCCGAGATTCACCACCACTTCGTTGGCGCGGCAAGGAACGTCGATCCAGCGGCCTTGTGAAAAGGCACTGAGGGCGCAGGCATCTCGCGGGTCCTGGAACAGCAAGGTGAACATGCCGTTGTCGGTGTGCTTGCCCGCGCCACTGCCCGAGGGTGGGTAATACAGCGCGCGCTGGATCAGCACCGGGTTGGAAAAAAACGCCTGGAAAAAATCACGGTCCAGCCCGAGGGATAGGGCCAAGCCGCGCAGTAGTGCGGGCACTACCCGGTCCAGTACTTCTTGTTGCAGAGCGAGCATGGACTTGGCAAAGCCGGGGGCCTGACCCTCGCTGGGCAACAGGTTCGGCCCGGTAAACGGCAAGTCGCAGGCCGGCGCTTCCCGGCCCATGTCGAAATGCTGCTTTCGATCCGGGCCGGTGGGGGGATGCAAGGTCTCGCCAAACGTATCGACATATCCACGGCACGTCTTGGGGATGACCACTTGCCGGTCCTGGCAGAACTGGTTCTTGGTGGACAGTGGCAGCGCGAAGAATTGGCGGGCGGTGTCCAAGGCATCCGCTATCAACGAGGGCTGTATGCCATGATCGGCCAGGTAGAAGAATCCATCATTGACGCAACATTTGCGCAAACAGCTGATTTCATAATCTGCTTGGGTCGATTCAAGACGCTCAAGGGAAATACTATTGAGCACATCCATGTTCGACTCCTGATTATTTGTTGACGGCAAACGCCAAGTAGTGGGCTTGCACGTCGTTCAAGTAAGCGGCGTTCATAAACGAAGGCAATACAGAAAGTTGTCTGGAGGCCGTTAGTTTATGCAGTAGGGAGTCAAAGTGTTCTGCTGTATAAAAAGTACAGCGCGTACTCAGTAGGATCAGTCCGCTATTTTTTGTGATTCGCATAAGCTCATGGATGGCCTCTGTGGGTAGATGGCCCTCGATAAATGCACCGCAGCAAAAGGTTGCGTCATACTGGTTGTCAGCGATCATTGGATTATGTTCAGTAAGATCCACCCCACCATACAATGTTGCATAGGCCCGGGTTTCGCGCGCCAAGTTAGTCATGGCCGGCGATAAATCACAACCATCGACAGGCGAAAATCCCCGCAGCATCAGTTCTTTACCGACCAGACCGGTTCCGCAGCAAGCATCCATGATTCGCATGGGGCGGCGCGCTTCAGAGGCCGGGAGCAACGAGTCGAAGAGGTCACCGAGCATGCGGGGGCCGCAGTAGTTTTCTTCAGATACATCGTTGTCATAATCGACTGACCAGGTTTCGTAATAATTCCTCAACCGCGAATAGTCACGATCAAAGTTAAGCGCCTGGTTAACGGAAGTTGGCGGTAAAGGTCGGCCACCTTTGATAGCGTAGTTTTCGCTGGCCATTCTGTATTCTCCGAAAAAATTAATCTTCAGGTTGAATTGAACAGTGGTTGCTGCTTGGAGGGCTATTCTTATTCGTCAACTATGGCGCTGTAAATAGCAGGTAGACGACTTATCCTACAGATTATTCCTTATAGTTAACTGTTCGTTATACATTGCATTTATTTTCCGCTGATCATCAAGAAGCAATGAGCCTGCCTTGACAGAAAACTCCTCAGTACCTTGACGCCTTACCTTCAGCCATCATCACGCTAATGCAGGCAGGGCACCACGCCCATGCTATTGCTTAATTTATTCGGCGATCATGGCGCCACACGGGTGGCGAGCCTGGTAGCCAAGGCACAAGGGCTGGGTGGACAAAATTCTGCTGAATGGCAAAGCCTTTGCCTTTACCGCCGAAGACCTTTGGACAGCAAGATGCGGGCATCCTTTACCACTATGTCCCCGGTCTATACATACCTGTAAAGCGGGCAGAGCGAAGCTGGTCTATGACGTCGTTGACGATGAACGCTATGGATAAGCTTGTGGTCACCTTACGTTCATCAAGGCACGACGATTCCATTTTCCCTAGCGAACCGCTGGACTCTGGTTCGTCCTAACCTTTAGGCAGCACGCACCATCGTGTCGTGGAGCAGAAGCCAGATCAATCTTCCAAGGTAATCTGAAACGGTAATTTATCCTATTGATTATTATCGTTAATATTAGTTGTGTATTTTGATTGAGATACCAAATGGAATACCTCACGAGATAGCACTCCATTGGCCCCGCCTGTATTAGATCTGAAAATCTTGCTTCCCATCCACGATAAGTACTGACTTTCCTTACAGGTTGATCCAGCAGAATCATTTCGGTACCTGCAAGGGGCAGCGGGCGTTAGATGATGCCTATAACAGGCGTAGGCGCATAATCGCATCGGTGACGGCTCGTGCATTTTTGTCCAGCGTTTCCATGGCCCCCATTGCGTTAGCGGCGACACTTTCCACTCCATTCTCTGAAATCCATTTGGTCACTTCTTCAAGGGCCGCTGCTAGGGCGTGCTGGTTGTGCAGGAGCAGCGTGAGAGCATCCGCTGTGGCTATGTTGGCTTCAGAGTTATCTGGCATGGGGATCGTCCTTGAGTCACTGGTGTGGGAAGACTAGCTGAACACGCCGCTGGCTGGCGGCCACTTCTCTAGATCCGCTGACACCTGGGTAGTTGCACTGACTTGACGACTCATTTGCAGTCGACCTAACCAGCCATTGTAATGGATTTGACCCAACCCCTCGCAACCATGACCAGCAGTGAACGGCCAGGGGCAGTCACTCAGCGTCAAAAAAAGCCAGAGGCGATCCAGTATGATGCGCCAGGTGTTATGGAATGACATCGCCTAAGGAGTAGTCATGATAAAACCACCGTTCAAAATTCTTAAATCTCATCTAGTGGATGCGTTTTTCATTACGGCCGAAAAGTTATATCGCGAATTCGAGGAACCTCTAGAGGCAGTGGATAGATTCAGAAGTGGACGAATCTATTTTCTTGTCAAACGACGCAAAGCGCGGTTTTCCAGTGTCTGTCTAAGCAAAAAATGCCAGATCGTGTTTAAGTATGCCTCGCAGGGCATGCTGTCGCGCCCGCACAAGGTCAACATTGCTCAACTGCTGCATGGCGCGCCGGCTATCAATAAAAAATACTTTCCGACCCCGGCCCATTTGCAATCAATGATTCAATATGTCAAGTCCGCGGATGAGTATGAGCGCCTGCTGAAGCGAGAGCCCTTGGTCGCAGCCGTCATGCCGGGAAGCGGGGAGAAGGAGCGCGCGGATCGGGCAATCGCCTACCATTTCCTGACACCTGCGGACCCGACGCCCAAGGATAAAAACAGGCATATCATCTTTGCTCATCAACTGCTGCGTGTTACCGATGACCTTCCGGAAAAATACGAAGTCATGTACATCGGCAAGGCCATGGAGCTGTCTGACCGAATGGACGGGCACAAGCGTGTGCAGCAAGCCCAGGCAGAATGCGAGGACGAAGCGGAAATCTATCTGTACTTCTTCACGCCACGATTCGAGGCGATGGCGTCTCGCGACGGCATGGCCATCAAACAGCCTAACGACTATCTAAACCTGGGGGAAGAAAATCTCGTGCTCGCCGCCGAAGCCGGTTTGATCAATTACTTCTCACCTGAAATGAATGTTCAGAATAAAACGACGGACCTGCGTAAAAGCAAGGCCATGACCCGCGTGAAGAGTTTGAAATACACTCACTTTATTTCGGAGTGTAATTTTGACGAACATGACTATGCGTTCGAAACGACGAAAATCAGGAAGAGTGGCGCGCACGAGAAGATTTACTTGCTCTAACGCAGAGCAGGTACCTCCTACTCACGTGTTCGAGGGTGCCCCCCCATCACAGTGTGCACGACTGTATTGAGTTCAGCGGTTGACCGATTTGCTCTGATAGCCAGACTGGATGAACGGAAAAACAGCTGTGGATTCTGCACATACAGTTGGGTTGTGATTCAATGTTTGTACCGCCCGCGCTCTATTTTGGGCTTTAAAAACCACGCGGTCATGCAGGTATGCAATGCCGTAAATTGCTTCGTTTTCCTGGGCTGAAACGTTCGGCCATGCTTAAGGTGTTGTCACAAGCCAAAATGGCAAGCCCTCCCGGGGCTGCTGGATTCCGAAGGCTAGAGCCAGGAATCTGTCCAAAACCCACAAAATACGGCCTACATCAGCAGTGCGCCAGGAAAACCCGGTGCACGTTGAAGCTGCCATTCAATTTGTCGGCGTGCTGTGGAAATAATATCTGTAAACAATAGGCAGCTGACTCCAGGCTCAAGCTCTCGGGTCGGGAAGCCATCAATCCGCCCTCCTATTACTAGAATTTTTATTGGCTTAGCGCTATACCCGGTAAGCTCATGCCGATACCGAGTTGCTTGCTGGTAATCCGCAAAGCTCAAAGGATGCGAGGGACGCTTAAACTCGATCAGTAAGAACTCCCCCAGCAGGCTTTCATTCAACAGCAAGTCTGGACGGGTCGTGCCTAGCGCTCCGGAGTACTTCTGTTTCAGCAGCTCCTCAATCTGCCGTTTCAAAGTGATATTGGAACTAAAGATCGTGAATGCAGCACCCAAAATCCAAAGATTTACTTCTATAGCTTTGTGTACCGTTGACTCAAGGCAGCCTTCATTTCGGACTAGGCGCTCCAAGTCATCCAAGAACTGCAGTCTGGCTTTAGCTTGGTCGACCAGAACGGCCATGTCGGCAAGGCCAAAGCTCTCCAGCGCATCAGCAAGGTTAACGATATCGCCGCGATTTGCTTCAGCGAGATGCTCGATGATAGAGCGGTATTCGGTACGTTCTACGGCCTCAAGAACGACAAATGCGAGAGCCTGTACCTTGTGGGCAGGTTCGTCGTAATACTTTTTCAAAACCTTCTTGATTGCTCGATCTGCAAACTCGCGCTTGTGCTGGGGCAGTTTTTCCAATCGGCCGGCGACCGCTTTTTGCAAGCGAGCATGCGCCATCCGCATTTCCATACCGTGTGTAGAGCGGAAAGCCTCAACCAAATTTGCCTGCACGAAGGTGACGATCTGTAGGTAAGCCTCGCTGTTTTCGATTACCGAGTCCCAACCGGCAGTTACATAGTCCATCAGCCCGTCAGCTTCGACCTCGCCATACAGCTTTCTCAGCAGACGAGCAGGAATCTCATCACTGTTCTCCAAGCCAAAATAACTAGGCTTACCGACTGCCTTTCCTTCCACCATCAAAGTAATGCCGGGGCGTCTCAGACCACTTTTCTTTTTGCTAATGGCAAAACGAAGAGTTGCATCCCCCGCATCAGGAAACGTACCTTGCACCTCAGTGAATTCGCCTTCAAGATCATCAATGCCCAGCGGTTTACCATTGATGATAATTTTGAAGTCCTTCTGCCGACCGTACTCCATGATCAGTTCTTGGCGTAGTCGATCAGCACTTGGGTAACGTAGCCCTTGACGAAGATGCGTCAGTGTCACGCAGGTTCCATGATCTTCGAAGCTGCATTCGCTCACCTCAAGTGGTAGCGTCAAGTGCTCAATATCGGACGCCGACTCAAGGTCCTCAATACCAAGCGTGAACGAAATCTGTTGGCCACGGGCCATTGTGGTGAGACGCATCACCGAAGCGGACATCAACCCAGCAAATTTTCCGATCCCTTTCTTGCCTTTGATCGGACGCCGTTTTTTTGAGGTACGTCCATTAGTGCGTATTTCGGCCCATCGTGACCGCCCGTTTCGGTACATCGTGACCGCCCATTTCGCTAACGCGTGACCGCTCATTTCGCTAACAACGTGACCGATTTTCCGCCTGTTCCGAAACAGCCGGTCAC